>JAGHTH010000176.1 GCA_018065365.1 Candidatus Coliplasma caballi | reverse complement strand
GTTTGGCAAGAATCTCCTCTAACGTGCAGAAACTTCTGTCTCCGACTTCTGCGGCGATCCCACCCGATGTATTCCCGTCAAGCAACGCGGAAAATTCTTCTTTCCCGATTTGCTCGACCGGAACGCCTGCCGAAAACAAGAATTCGTATTGCCTTTTTTCTGCGGCGTGAAAATTTGAGGAACAGACGTTTTTATACCGTTCCGCGTCCAGAATGATTCTGTAAACGGGACGACTCTTTGCTTCCAAAATGCTTTTGACGGATATAAACCCGCCTACCAGTTGTTTATCCATTTTTAACTCCGGCGATCGTTTCCAGAAATACGGGGAAATCGCCTTTTACGGCGTTTGTCAAATAGGAAGCGATCAATATATCTTTGAATTTATTGTCGGTAAAAATATCCAGAAGATCTCTTCGATAACGCAGCGGATTTACATAGTGAATTTCGGAATAATTCTGGATCAGGAAAGGAATCATCGCCGCGCAGCTTTCGTCCCCGATGATGAGCAGCTTTTGCTCGGTTAAACACGGGGACTTTATCTTGAAATACGCCCCTTCTGTACCGAGATAGGACAGATAAGCGTCGCAAGGATCCAGAAATCCGTTCCCGGTCAGCCGATAGCTCTTAAAAACGTTTTGACCCTCGTAAAGAGTAACTTCACAAGCATCTGTATCTTCGTTGCGGTAGTAGGAAAAGACTTCCGGATTGGATTCCAGTGAAGACGCGCCGGTTGCTTTGTAAAAACTTCCGAGGAAACCGGGGTAAGAACATTTTTGATAGATGTCCTTACTCGTTGCGGGATTGCCGGCGGCTTTGCAGAATGCCTTGTATGCAAGAAAAGCGGCATCAGCGGTCCAATTCATGTCCGTTCTGAAAAACAGTTCCTCGTCGTTCTGCAGTGCGTCACAGAACATTTCGTATAGCGGGACGAATGAGACCCTTTTCGGCAGGCGATCTTCAACCGTATCGAGAAACGTTTTCTGCGAGGAATTGAAGAAATCGTCGCTCTTTTTGATTTCATCCGGGATCTCGGAATACAGGAATCCGATAGTGGTCGGGATCGGCATGCAGAATACCGAAGTGCCGTCCGGAACCTGTGCAGATATACCGACGGCGGCGTTCAGAAATCGATCGAACGTCTGGTCGCTGTAATTGAATTGCTCGCCGCCGAGATTCCCGTAAAGATAGGTGTATCCCCTGCTGTTGATCACCCAACCGTGAAGAAACGGCTCTTCCGTGGCAGACTCCGCGTTTAGCGACAGTTCAATCTCGGGTACGGATTGTTCTTCGGAGCGGGCTGCGATTTCAGATTCTTGGGACAAATCGCTTTCATTGGTTTGGCTCGGTGCGTTTACATAGAGCGAAACTGCTGTCAAGCCAAGTGCCAAAAATGCCAAAACAACGAATAGAATGATTCGGTATCGATTGAATGCCGTTTGATTGTGTGCGTCTGATTTTGCACTTTTGTTCGTCCGATTGTTTTGCTTTTCTTCCATGATCGTACCCTTTCCGAAATTTCTTTCGTGAAAGAGTCTATACAATCATACGAAAAAATATTCAAGTACTGAGAAAATGCGGGCAAATAAACCGCCCGCATTTCCGTGCAAATGGTATTCAGCTGAAATCCTCTTCATCGCCGGAAAGATCGGAAATTTCCTTCGGAGCGTCGTTTTGGTTACTCTCTTCCGCTTTATTTTTTTCGGCGGCTTCTTCGGCTGCAAGATTCTCTTGTCGGCGATTTTCTTCTTTTTGCTTACGGGATGCAAGAACGCGTTCTTCCGTGACCGCTTCTTGAAAGCAAAGATTGAATTAGTCCGCATCCATGGTTTCTTGTTTGACGAGATAATCAGCAATAAAATCAAGGACGAGGCGGCGTTCGGAGAGAATCTTTTTCGCGATTTCGTAGCCGTTCTTGATGATGCGAATCACTTCCGCGTCGATCTTTGCGGCGATTTCTTCGGAGTAATTCCGGGACGTTCCCAGATCTCTGCCGAGAAAAACTTCCTCGTGTTCGTCGCCGTAAAGGATCGGTCCGAGTTGTTCGCTCATGCCGTAACGCATGACCATACTTCTGGCGATCTTGCTCGCACGCTCGATGCCATTCGAAGCACCGGTCGAATAATTGCCGTCTCCGGTCAATTCTTCCGCGACACGACCTGCGAGCAGCATGGCGATCTCCGCCTGCATCTCGTTCCGGTACATACTGACTTTGTCTTCGTTCGGAACCGCGACCGTTACGCCGAGCGTTCTTCCGCTCGGGATGATCGAAATATGACGAACGGGATCCAAACCGGGCAATTCGTGTGCGATAATCGCGTGCCCTGCCTCATGATATGCGGTGTTTCGCTTCTCATGGGCATTCAGAATCAAAGAACGTTTGGACGGGCCGACCAACTCTTTCATGATCGCGTCCTCGATATCGTTCATATTGATGACCGACTTTTTGCGGCGAGCGGCAAGCAAAGCCGCTTCGTTCAAAATGTTTGCAAGATCCGCGCCGGTCATTCCTGCAGTTGAACGCGCGATCACTTCGAGATCGACGTCGTTTCCGAGCGGTTTATTTCTTGCGTGAACTTTCAATATCTCGGTTCTGCCTTTGATATCCGGTCTGTTGACCGTAACCTGACGGTCAAATCTTCCGGGACGGAGCAAAGCCGGGTCAAGAATATCCGGTCGGTTGGTCGCGGCAATGACGATAACGTCATCATTGACACCGAAACCGTCCATTTCCACAAGCAGTTGGTTTAACGTTTGCTCTTTTTCATCGTGTCCGCCTCCGAGTCCGGCACCTCTCTGACGACCGACTGCATCGATTTCATCAATGAAAATAATGCAGGGAGAAGCTTTCTTCGCAGTCTCGAACAGGTCGCGTACTCGCGAAGCACCGACGCCGACGTAAAGTTCCACAAAATCGGAGCCGGAAATCGAATAAAACGGGACACCGCTTTCGCCTGCAACCGCCTTTGCAAGCAGCGTTTTACCGGTCCCGGGAGGGCCTACGAGAAGCACTCCTCTCGGTATTCTTGCGCCCAAACGGGAAAACTGCTCCGGCGCTTTCAAAAACTCAACGACTTCCTGAAGCTCGGCTTTCTCTTCATCCGCGCCGGCAACGTCCGCAAACGTAACCTTATGCTTTTCATCGGAGCCGAGTTTGGTGCGCGCTTTGCTGAAGGAATTGATTCTTCCCGAAAAGCCGCCGCCTGCTCCGCCGTTTCCGTTCATCCCGTTCTTTGCAGTCTTCGTAAAGAAGAACCACCAGAGAACGACCAAACCGAGAATCACAAGCAAAAACGGGATCAGAGAAGCCCACCAGGGATATGTGGTCGTGGAATAGTTATAGCGTTTCAGAGTCCCTGCCTGCATCTGCGCGTCGATCGTTTCGTCGAGGTCGTTATAAAACAACGCCACGTCCATCAAGGTATGATAATACTTCGTTCCCTCAACGGTAAAATGAAGCGTGTTATCCTTGACGTCGAATTCAGAGACTTTTCCCTGATTGAAAAACTCAACGACATTGCTGTAATCCTTGATCTCTTTTTCGCCGCCGCTTTGAAATAACGTCGATGCAAAAAACAGCACCAGCGCGATCACAACAATCCAGATCAGCAGTGATCTAAAACCTTTTTTCATAAAAACTACTCACTCTCTTTTCGGGTCAAACGATCGTAATAATCCACTCGGATCCACTTGACGTTTTCGCCGTCTTTGGTATAAACTCGATCCGCTACACCGACGAACGGAACAAACAGCAATTCCTCGCCATCGTAAAAGCACGGCAAGGCCGGTCTTAACGAAAGCGGAATGTTCTGCTCCGAAATCATCTTCCGGACGTCGTGATGAACGCCAAACCGGCATAATTTGTCGCCGGCTTTCCGGGATCTGTATCGAATCATGCCACAAATCCCATCCAAACGCAAGGGAATCTCTGTTGATAAATTGTAAATAAATTCTGCGGAGTCCGATTCGTGTTCGATTTTATGATCGGAAAACGTGATTTTTAACATTCCGTCATACAAAACCGTTTCTCCGTCTCGTAGAATCGCGTCGTTCAGCTCGGGCAAACTGTCCCGTTCTTTTACAAAAATCAAACGGCCGTCCCGATATCGAGCATAAACCATTTCCGGTAAAGTGATTGTTTCGGTATCTTTCAAACGGAACAGCCGCATCAAGCGGTTCGTATGCTCGGCGCAAAGCGTATGATTGCTTACGCGAAAATAATCCGCTCCGATCTTTCTGCGAAGCAAAGAATCAGGCATATCCTCGCTATACTCCGCATCCAACAAACTTTCAAAGAACAAGCGGTCATCCGACGCGGTCTCTGCAAGCCGACAAAGCGAATCAACGATACGGGGGTTCACTTTTTCAAGATCGGGAATCACGGTATGACGGATGTAATTGCGCGTATAGATATCATCATCATTGGAATTGTCATGCACAAAAGAAAGATTTCTCTCTGAAAGATACTTTTCGATCTCTTCCCTGTCAAGCACGAGCAAAGGACGAATCACGTTTCCCCTTTTGACAGGTATTCCCTGCAATCCGTCGGTCGTTGTCCCGCGGATCAGTCTGTATAAAACCGTTTCCGCAAGATCGTTTTTCTGATGCGCTGTTGCGAAACGATCAATGTTCTGTGCCGTTCCGAGTGAAGCAAACCATTCGTATCGTACGTCTCTGGCGGTTTCTTCCAGCGATTTTCCGCTCGATTTTTGCAGTTCGGGCACATTGATCCGTTCATGGAACAATGTGATTCCCAAAGAAGAGCATACGCGTTCGCAAAATTCAGCGTCTCTGTCGGCTTCCGCACCGCGAATTCCGTGGTGCAGATGGCAAGCGCAAAGTTCAATGTGTAATTGTTGTCTCAAAGAATTGAGAATATACAGCAAAGCGGTGGAATCAGCGCCGCCGGAAAAACAAACACAAACTTTTTCGCCGCTTTTGATCAGATCTTTTTCACGGATCCAATCAAAAACGCGTTTCTCGGGGTCAACCTTCCGGTTCATCTTGGCGATCGTCCGCGGTTACAAAGCGGAAATGACGTCCGTACCATGCAAGTTTGATTGTGCCGGTACTGCCGTGTCTGTTTTTTGCGATAATGCAGTCGCAAAGCTCGTGATCTTTGATCTCTTCGGCGGAGGTTTCGCCGACGTTATAGTATTCCGCTCTGTGCAAGAACAAAACGACGTCCGCGTCCTGCTCGATAGCGCCAGAATCACGCAAATCGGTCAGAGACGGTTTCTTGCCCTCTTTCTGCTCTTTGGAGCCACGCGACAACTGCGAGCAAAGAATGATCGGCACGCCGAACTCTTTTGCCATCTTTTTGAGCGAACGTGTGATTTTTGCGATTTCAAGCACACGGTTGTCATTGCTTCTGTCGCCGGATTCCCCATGCATCAACCCGAGGTAGTCGATGACAACCAACCCGAGATTCTTGCGTCTGCGGAGTTTGGCTTTCATTTCGCTGACTGTGATATCCGAAGAATCATCGATCAGAATTTCGGTCTGCGAAAGGACGGAGCCGGCAGAAGCGATCCGCTGCCAATCTTCCTTGTCAAGCTTGCCGGAACGCATCTTGTAACTGTCCACCAATGCTTCCGAACTTAAAAGACGGGAAGAAAGCTGTTCTGCGGTCATTTCGAGCGAGAAAATCACGACCTCTTTTTTGGAAGTCTTGGCGATATTGCACGCAAGATTCAGACAAAAGCTTGTTTTACCCATACCGGGACGGGCACCGACGATCACGAGGTCGCCCGCGCCAAGCCCGATCAACACTTTATCCAATCCTTCAAAATTTGTCCGAAGCCCCATCATCGCTTCCGGATTCTTTTCGAGCTGTTGAAGCGTCGTGAAGTTGTTTTTGATGGCTTCTCTGACGTGAATGAAGTTCTTGGTAAGCTTTTGATCTCTTAAATTGTAGATCTGCGATTCGGCATAATCGACAATGTCTTTTGCGTCTCCGGATTCGCTGAACGCGTGTTCCGTGATATCGCGGGACGCCTCGATCAAATGTCGAAGCATGGCTTTGTCCTGCACGATCTGCGCGTATTCGACGATATTCGACGAATGAACGCTGAGATCGACAAGAGATTTCACGTATTTTCCGGCATCGCCTTCGGTATATTTCCCGGATTGCGTCAACTTGTTGATCAAAGTAACGCTGTCGATCGTTTTGCTGTCAATGAACATATCGGTCAGCGCAAGATAGATCAGCTGATGCTGTTCAAGATAGAAATCTTCTGCTGACAAAAATGCAATTTCGCCGAAACGTTCGGGATCAAGGATGATAGTTCCGAGAATCGCCTGCTCCGCTTCAATCGAGAACGGCATTCTGCGGATGGAATCCAATTCTGTCATTACGCTTTCACTACGACCTTCAAAGTAGAAGAGATATCACGGTAAAGTTTGACTCCGACCGTAAATTCTCCGGCGACCTTGATCGTTGCTCCCACATCGATTTTCTTTTTGTCGATATCGATTCCATGAACTTCTTTCAGCTTGTCGCTGATGTCTTTCGAGGTAACGGCACCGTAAAGACGTCCGTCCGCGCCGCCCGTCGTCTGAAATTCCAAGGTAATCTTGTCGAGTTTTTCTTTCAGTTCCATTGCGGCCTTGCGATCTTCTGCTTCACGGAAAGCGTCAGCCGCCTCTTTGTTCTTTAATTCGGTCAAAACCTGGGAATCGGCAACCTTCGCGAGTTTACGCGGAAACAGAAAATTCTGCGCGTAACCGTCGGAAACATTGATGACCTGCCCCTTTTTCCCCTGTGCTTTTACGTCCTGTAAAAGAATAACTTTCATTTGATTTACCGCCTTTCCGTATTTTCACAATAATCATCTATGGCTTGTTCGAGTAATTTTCGCGCTGCTTTCATGTCAAGAACCGGCTCGTTGTCGGCAAGCAGTCTTGCGCCTGCCGCCTGGAAATGTCCGCCGCCGCCAAGCGGTCTGACAATATTGACCACGTTGAACGTACCATCTGAACGTGCCGAAACGCTGATACCGTTTTCAAGCGGATAGAGCGCAAAGGAAGCGACAATTCCGTCGATCTCGACGAGTTGGTTGGCAGCTTTGGATGCGGCAACCATATTTTGCGGATCCTTTTCCCCATCGAAAAACGTAATCATAAAATGATCGCGGAAAATATATTTGTTTTGCAGGAATCGATTGGTACGTTCGAATTCGTTCAAATCGGATTTGAACATATTCTTGACTTTGGTCGGATCCGCGCCGGCTGTTCTCAAATACGAGCAGGAACGGAATGTTCTCGACCCGGTGTCGTGAGAGAAGAACATGGTATCCAAAAGGATGCCGGAAAGCATGACCTGCGCTTCTTCGGGGCAAAGCGTTCCGTCCGGCAACGCAAGTTCCAGGATCTCACTGACAAGTTCCGAAGCACTCGAAGCGTTCGGATCAATGTTTGCCGGCTGCAAAACGTTCTCGGAAAGCGGCGCTTCCAGCGAGTGATGATCTATGACGATCACACGCTGCGCATTCTCATAAAGATCGGGCGCAAAGAATTGGCTCGGATTGGAAACATCGGTGCAAACCAAGAGCGTATAAGGCGTCATCAAATCCATTGCTCGTCTGGGATCGACGAACATTTCGGCATAATCCGGAAGATTTTCGAGCATCGGAAACGCATTTTCGATATTGCTTTCGCTTCGATCAATCACGATATTGACCGGTTTCCCCAAAAAGAGAGCCAGTCTCGCGATACCGACGTTGGAGCCGATCGAGTCAAAATCTGGACGCCAGTGTCCCATGACAAGAACGTTGCTGCAGGTTCTGATATTATTAATCAACAAATCACGGCAAATTCGGGAACGAATGCTGGTCTGTTTCTGAACGGTTTTCGTTTTGCCGCCGAAGGTCTTATATCCTTCATTGGTTTTGACGATCGCAATCGCGCCGCCTTTCTGAAACGCGATCCGAAGCGCGTTCTGCGCCGCGGTCAGCTTCTCGTCAAGCGTGCCTTCTTCTTCCGAAACACCGATGGATACGGTCAAAGGACTTGAAAAATCGTTGGAAGAAAGATTGCAGATCTCGTCCAGAATGGAAAACTTATCTTCTTCCATCAGATCCAACTGTTTTCTCTCAAACAGCATCATAAAACGTCCGTCTTCGTATTCCATGATCAATCCGTTATGCTTCTTGGCCCATTTGGAAAGTTCGAGCGCAATTTTAGCGGATGTCAATCGGAAAGACTCGTTGCTGTCCTGCGTTAATTCCGAAGCGTTATCGAGTGCCGCAACCACAACAACGGAATTAGTATCACGGAGTTCACCGCGAATCTTTAACAGTTCGGAATTGTCGGTAAACGTAAGTCCGAAATAACGGCTTTTCTTTGTGGAAAGCGGCAGAATACCGACCTGATAGGAAGTGGTTTCCGTGTTCAGATCAATGCATTCTTTTTGCTGATTGTAAGAGTCCTCGACGGCTTCATACGAAAGCGAGCCGTCAAACAGTTTATCCGCCGGAGGCAGCACCGTTCTTGAAGCCATTTCGGGCAGGTATTCAAAGCTTTTGTTTGCCCAAATGATTTTATTCTGATCGCTGATGATCGCGATTGGTTGGTTGGTATTTTTGAGAACGGTCGGAAGAATGGCATCCAGAGATTTAGACCGGTATCGGAAAAAATGGAACTTTCCGTTATCATCGCCGGCAAAAACGTATGCGGCGCAGCAAACGGTCAAAACGGTAAAAACAATTCCAAGCGGGAAAGACTGCCTAAACAGCAAAACAGACGCGACGGCAAGAAGACAAACCAACAGTATTCTGTCTTTCAGATGATGTTTATTCTTTTTCATGCGGGATCACGTCTCCTTTCAAACAGAATCGGATTGTAATATTATATACCATTCCGTGCCGATCTGTCAAGAGCCAAACGAAAACTCTTTGTCCAAGCCGGATCCGGTGGAAGGAAGCGAGGATTTTCTGTATTTGCCGGGCCTGTCAAGCGGAGTCGTTTTCGGGTCGAACGGAAGCACTTCTTTAACGTATCTGTCTTTTTTCAAAGACATAATCGTGCTGCCGCAGGAAGTACGGGTGGATTTTTCGGTAATCTGTCCTTCTTTGACCAGGATCGCTTTATTGTCATCCGAAATCACAAGGTATTCTTCCGCGGTATTTCCGAGGTAAGCGCGCACAAGCGGACTGCCGCCGAAAAATGCGGAAGTCAGCTTCTTGCGGTTGTTTTTCGTTTGATAAGACTCCAAAGGAATGGAAACGGCTTTTCCGTTTGCGAAAAACAGCAATAGATTTCCGGAATACGCGTTCACAGGCAAAACGGAACAGACTTTCTCATCCTTATCGAACGAAAGCTCCGCCGGTAGATACGTTCCGAGCGCGGACGCTTTGCAGTCGTCAAATTCGCTCATGCGCGTTTTATAGACCTGCGCATCGGACGTGAAAACAAGCAGTTCATACCCGTTGTTGATCTCCTGCGAAAACAATAGCGAATCGTTTTCCTTGTATTTTTGGACGTCGCTTCCGCGTAAGGACGCGGGTGTGCATTTCTTGAAGTATCCTTCCCTGGAAACGAACATGGAACACGGATATGCGTCAACGGTTTCGGTCAGATCGACCTGGACCATATCCTCCTCGATCAGAAGCTGCGTCTTTCTCGGTACGCCGAACTTCTCCGCGATCTCTGCAAGTTGTTTTGCAACAACGGTTTTGATTCTTCGATCGCTTGCAATCAGACTCTTAAGGTCTTCGATCTCTTTTTCGAGCGATTCGATTTCGTCAATACGGTTGATGATGTATTCTCTGTTCAGATTGCGCAGTTTGATTTCGGCAACGTATTCCGCCTGAATCTTGTCGATACCGAAGCCGTCCATTAAGTTCGGAATGACGTTCTGCTCGCTCTCTGTTTCACGAATGATGCGGATCGCTTTGTCGATGTCCAGCAGAATTTCACGCAGACCGTAAAGAAGGTGCAATTTGTCGCTTTTTTTAGAAAGGTCAAAGATAAAAGTGCGGCGCAGGCATTCCACGCGGAACGCAACCCATTCGTCGAGAATGTCGAGAATTCCCATCGTATTGGGCAAACCGCCGACCAAAACGTTAAAATTGCAAGGAAAATCGCATTCAAGAATATGCGATTTATAAAGACGGGCGAGGATTTTTTCGTGATCGGCACTCTTTTTCAAATCGATCGCGATGCGAGGGCCGCTCAAATCCATTTCGTCGCGGACATCGGAAATATCCTTGAGCTTCCCTGCTTTGACCATGTCCACGATCGAAGCGATGACTTTTTCGATGGTCGTATTATACGGGATCTCGGTAATTTCGATTCTGTTCTCATGCGCGTCGAAAGTGCTTCTTGCACGTACCGAAACGGATCCTCTGCCGGTCTGATACAGTTCACGCATTTTTTCGCGGTTATAAATCAACTGTCCTCCGGTCGGGAAATCGGGCGCTTTCATAACGTCAAGGAGCTCGTCGATGTCAAAATCCGGTTCTTTGATAAAGCGGATGGTCGCTTCACAAACTTCGCGGAGATTGAAAGAACAGAACGAACTCGCCATACCGACGGCAATACCGGTGTTGACCGAAACAAGTATGTTCGGGAACGCTGTCGGAAGCAGCGACGGCTCTGTCGTAGTGTTATCGTAGTTCGGAACCATATCCACGGCGTCTTTGTCAATGCCGTCAAAAACGGCCTCACAGATCTTTGCAAGTTTGCATTCGGTGTAACGGCTTGCCGCGTACATCGTATCGGAATACTGTTTTCCGAAGCTTCCTTTTGACTGAATGAACGGATGAAGCAACGCTTCCTTGCCGGTCGTCAAACGGACGAGCGTTTCATAGATTGAAGCGTCGCCGTGCGGGTTCAACGCCATCGTACGACCGACGACGTTGGCGCTCTTGATCGTCTGCCCGGACATTAACCCCATTTTATACATTGTGTAAAGCAATTTTCTGTGAGATGGTTTGAAACCGTCGATTGCAGGAATCGCACGCGAAACGATGACGCTGATCGCGTAAGGCATATAGTTGCTTTCCAAAACTTCCGTGATACGCATATCAACGGGATCGGCGGCAGCGATCGGTTCTTCCACAATTTTTTTCTTCTTGGGCATACTGTTTCCTCCTTTCTCGTTACCGTCTGTCAAGTGTCTGCAAGATCGTAATATTTCGATCCGTAAGCGGCAATCATATCTTTTCTGCCGGAAAGGTTATCCCCAAGCAGAACGTCAAACATCTGATAGGTTTTTTCTTCATCCTCCGGCATCACGCGGATCAGGCGGCGCGTTGCGGGATGCATCGTCGTGCGGGACATCATATCCGCTTCGTTTTCGCCCAGACCTTTGGAACGCTGGATCGTGTATTTCTGTTCCCCGATCTGCGCAAGGATCGCGTTCTTTTCGGCTTCGTCATATGCGAAATACGTTTCATCCTTGCAGTTGATTTCATAAAGAGGAGTTTCTGCAATATAGACTCTGCCCTCACGGATCAAAGTCGGAAGCAAGCTGTAAAACAACGTCAGGATCAGCGTACGGATCTGATAGCCGTCCACGTCCGCATCTGTACAGATGATGATCTTGTTCCAACGGAGCAAATCAATGTCAAACGTAGAGATATCTTTCGCTTTTAATCCTTTCAGTTCCATGCCGCAGCCGATAACCTTGATCAGATCAAGAATGATGTCGTTCTTCATGATCTTGTCGGCAGACGCTTTCAGACAGTTCAGCGTTTTACCGCGAACGGGAATGATCGCCTGGAACATGGCGTTTCTTGCCAATTTACAGCTGGTAAGCGCGGAATCACCTTCCACGATGTAAAGTTCGCAAAGATTTTTATCTTTGGAACGGCAATCCACGAACTTTTCAACCGAATTGGAGAACGAATCGACCGGCTGCGTCAGTTTTTTCTTGATATTGGTACGAGTCTGCTCCGCAGATTCACGGGAACGCTTATTGATCAGCATCTGCTGACAGACCTTGTCTGCGTATGCGGGGTTTTCCGCGAAGAACGCGTCCAAAGATTGCTTGAAGAACTCGGTCATCGCTTTCGTGATAAACGGGTTGTTGATCGCTTTTTTTGTCTGGTTTTCGTAGGATGCCTGCGTAGAGGAAGAATTGACGACCAGAACGAGAGAGTTTTTCACGTCGTCAAAATTCACTTTGGATTCATTTTTGGAATATTTGTTCTTTTCGGAGCAATACTTATCAACCGCATAGACAAACGCACTTCTTGCCGCTTTGTCCGGGCAACCACCGTATTCCAAATAGGAGGAGTTGTGGTAATATTCGGTCAAATTGACCTCATTTGAAAAGCAGAAGGCAAACTCGATTTTTAGCTTGTAGTCTTCTTTGTCCTCACGGTCTCTGCCGACACGGTCGCACGAATATCTTTGGATCGGAACCATTCCGGTCTCTCCGATCAGTTCGGACATATAATCCTGGATACCATTTTCGTAGTAATAGGAAAAGTCCTCATAAGAGCCGTCCGCGTTCTGCCATTTCAGATTGAGGGTCAATCCGGCATTAACGACGGCCTGCTTTTTCATGGTTCTGGTAAAGAATTCCTGCGGAATCACGATATCGGAAAACACTTCCTTGTCGCTCTTCCAACGAATTGTCGTACCGGTTTTATTCTTTTGGCATTCCGTTTGCTGAAGCTGTTCGATCGGCTCTCCTTTTTCAAAGTGGATCGAATACTGAACGCCGCCTTTTCTGGAAATGACTTCCATATATTCCGAAGAATACTGCGTCGCACACGCGCCGAGACCGTTTAAGCCAAGAGAGAACTCGTATAAGCCGCTGTTGGCGTTATCGTATTTACCGCCGGCATATAACTCGCAAAAAACAAGTTCCCAGTTGTAACGCTGTTCCTTTTCGTTCCAATCCAATGGAACGCCGCGCCCGAAATCTTCGACCGTCATCACGTGGTCGTTCGTAACGGTTACGTTGATCACTTTCCCGTAGCCCTCACGAAATTCGTCAATGGAGTTCGCGAGGATTTCCAAAAAAGAATGCTCGCACCCTTCCAACCCGTCAGATCCGAAAATGACTGCGGGACGCTTGCGGACGCGGTCAGCGCCTTTCAGCATGGAAATACTTTGATTACCGTACTCTTCCGTCTTTTTCGCCATGGTTACTATCCTTTTCTGTTATTTCGTGGGATCGTAGAAGCCGACTTTGCGGTACACCTTGGAAAGTGTCTTTCTCGCGATGTAGTTTGCTTTCTCGGCACCGTCTTTCAAAATTCCATTGATATATTCCTTGTCGGCGATATACCGATTGTATTCCTCCTGCAGTTTTCCGAGAACGTCGGCTACGACTTCCGCAACGGCAAGTTTGAAATCTCCGTAGCCCTTTCCTTCAAATTCTTTCTCGATTTCCACATTCGTTTTGCCGGTAATCGCGCTGTAAATGTTCATCAGGTTATTGATACCGTCTTTGCCTTCAGCGTAACGAACTTCACTGCCGGAATCTGTAACGGCTCTCTTGATCTTACGGATGATCACGTCTTTGGGATCCAGAATAAAGATCGTGCCGTCGCCTTCTTCCGATTTGCTCATTTTCTTCGTCGGATCGGAAAGCGAACAAATGTGCGCACCTGTCGCAGTGGTCATTCCCTGCGGAATCTTGAACGTTTCGCTGTAAGCATTGTTAAAACGTGTTGCGATATCACGAGTGATTTCCAGATGCTGAAGCTGATCTTTTCCGACGGGAACGTAATCGGCCTGATAGAGCAGAATATCCGCTGCCATCAGAACAGGATAGGTGTAAAGTCCTGCATTGACGTTATCGGCGTGTCTTGCGGATTTGTCCTTGAACTGCGTCATGCGGGTGAGTTCGCCGGTCATGGTGTAACAGTTCAATACCCATGCAAGCTGCGAATGCGCCGGAACCATGCTCTGCAAAAAGAGTGTGCTCTTTATCGGATCAATTCCCGCTGCAAGATAGATTGCCGCCGTTTTCAAGCAGTTCTGGCGAAGTTCAGCCGGAACCTGCCGGACGGTAATGGTATGCAAGTCAGCAAGCATATAATAACAGTTATAATCGTCCTGTACTTTTACCCAGTTCCGAAGCGCTCCGAGATAATTTCCGAGTGTTAACGTACCGGAAGGTTGAATACCCGACAGGATCATTTTTTTTGCGTCATTGTTTTCCATAATATGCTTCCTTTCTATGAACGAATACGTTCAAGATGTGGTGGAAAATCACAGAATATTCCATTCCATCATACAATATCAAGTTATTATATCATAGTTCCTCGGAAAATTCAAGGTGTTTTTGAAAAAACAATACAAAACTTTCTCCGGTCGGACGAATTCATAAATCTTTTTCTTGTCAATCCCGTAAAAGAGGGCTATAATAAATAAAAAAGAATAGAAAGGATTTTCTCAAATGGAAGATAAATTATCGTATCTTTTCCAATTGTTGATGGATTTTGCGGCATCCTTTGGTGCAAGACTCCTCGGCGCCATTCTCATTTTAATCATCGGTTTTCGTCTTGTAAAATGGGTGCTCAAACTTGTCGGAAAAGGCAAAAAGTTCAGCGCACTCCCCGAGAACGTTAAAACCCTGATTATCGATCTGATCAAAGTCGCCCTTTACGTTCTTCTGATTGTTATCATCGCATCGACCATGGGGATTGAAACCGCGTCCATTTCCGCGGCAATCGCATCTGCCGGTCTTGCGATCGGACTTGCAATGCAAGGAAGTTTGTCCAATTTCGCCGGCGGTATCATGATTCTTGTGTTCCACCCGTTCTCCGTCGGTGATTATATCGACGACGGCTCTCACGCCGGCACGGTTACGGACATTGGTATTTTCTACACTACCCTGCTGACCGTTGACAACAAGACCATTACGATCCCCAACGGTTCTCTTTCCAACACCGCGGTAACGGATTACAACGCAAAAGAAAACCGTCGTATTGACTTGACGATCAACGTAGCGTACAATTCCGACATCGCGAAAGTCAAGGAAGTTCTCTATGCGGTTGCCGAAGCGGACGAACGCATCCTCAAGGATCCCGCTCCCGCCGTTCTGCTTGCACAGCATGGCGAAAACGCACTTTCCTTCGCTTATCGTGTTTGGGTAAAGAACGAAAACTACTGGGACGTCAATTTTGACCTGATGGAAAAAACAAAGCTTGCTCTGGATTACAGCGGCATCAAGATCCCGTACAATCAGCTTGACGTTCACATCGATCAGAAATAAACCGCAATACAGCAAAAGGCATCCGGAATCATCCGGATGCCTTCTTTGTTTGTGAACCTTATTTGTTCAGCGCTTCCTGAACCGCAACAGCACATGCGACGGTCATACCGACCATCGGGTTGTTGCCCGCACCGATCAGACCCATCATTTCGACGTGAGCCGGAACGGAGGAGGAACCAGCGAACTGTGCATCAGAGTGCATACGACCCATGGAGTCGGTCAAGCCGTAGGAAGCAGGACCTGCTGCCACGTTGTCGGGATGCAGCGTACGGCCCGTACCGCCGCCGGAAGCAACAGAGAAGTACTTCTTCCCCTTCTCGACGCATTCCTTCTTGTAGGTACCTGCGACAAGGTGCTGGAATCTGGTGGGGTTGGTGGAGTTTCCGGTAATGGAAACGTCAACGCCCTCGTGCCACATGATCGCAACGCCCTCGGTAACGTCATTACAGCCGTAGCATCTGACTTTTGCCTTTTCGCCGTTGGAATAAGCGGTTTCGTTGACAATGGTCAGCTCGCCGGTCTCAAAGTTGTAATCGGTCTGCACATAAG
>JAGHTH010000062.1 GCA_018065365.1 Candidatus Coliplasma caballi | reverse complement strand
GAGCTGTACGGAAGCGCGATCATTGCGTCAACGGACGAACCGATGTGCGCGCTTTCCCTCGGTAATGAGGACATTGTTCTGAACGACGACGGCGGCTTTACGGTGCGCGTCGAAGCGGATCGGCTGACGCTCACGGCGGCGTCCGGCGGCGGAACGTGGGTATTTTCGGCAAGAGCGCTGAAAACGCTGAACCGAAGCGGCATGAACATGCTCGTTCTGAAAGCGGACGACCGGGCGGTGGAAATCTCCACGGCGCTGGAAATGCGCGGCGCCGTCTATGCGAAGCTGTCCGCGCAGGGGATCGTTTCCAAGGACTATCGGTTTGCTGTAAACGCGGACGATACGGAAGTGACCGTATCGGGTAAAAGCTATCGCCTGAACGAAAATTGTGAACTGCTTGAAATCGGAGGCTGACGCACATGCGAAAGAGTATCATTGCCGTCCTGCTGGCGCTGTCGGCGCTGCTGGGCTTCGCCTGCGCGGAGGTTTATTCCGGCGTTACGGCGGCAGCCTCCGAGATCGGCATTTGCGCGGAAGCCGACGGCGTCCTTGAGCGCGTTTGGGCGGAAGCGGGCGATACGGTCGATGCGGGCGGCGTGCTTGCGGAATACCGGACGGAGAAGGTCTTTGCTTCGCAGGACGGAACCGTCGCCGCGATCCATTATGCCGAGGGCGATCACTGCTGCGGAAGTGTGCTGGAGATCATGCCGGTCGAACGCTATCGGATTTACTGCACGGCGGAAAACGCATACCAGTCTGCGGAAAGCACGCTTCTGCACAGCGGCGAACGGGTTTACATCAAATGCACGGTGAACGGAACGCACCGCGGCGTCGGAACCGTCACGAACATCGACGGCAGCGAATACGGCGTTCTGACCGTCGGCGGCGATTTTCATGTCGGCGAGACCGTGTATCTCTACCGCGACGCCGAGTTTTCCGCAAAGCAGCGCGTCGGGATCGGCACAGTGGTCGAAAACGATACGGAGAAGTATGCGGCGGACGGAACGCTCGTGAAGCTGTGCGTTGAGGAAGGCGAGGAGATCGAACGCGGTCAGCTGCTGTATGAAACGGTTTCCGGCAGCGAGACCGACGTCCGCACGGATATTTCCGGCATCGTAAGCAGCGTGAACGTTTCTTCGGGTGACACCGTGCAGAAGGGGCAGATCATTGCGTCCGTGATGCCGGAAAACGAGATCTGCGTGGAGATCTCCGTGGGAGAAACCGAGGTGGCGAAGTTCCGCAAGGGCATGCGCGCAGAGATCACTTTTGCTGCAGATCGGGACGAAACGCTTTCATACGGTACGGTAAGCGGCGTCGCCCAAACGGATGAAGACGGCCTGTATCGGATCATGATTATTCCTGATTCCGGCGACGGCTTACGCTTGGGCATGACGGCGAATGTATGGATCGAATAGCACAGAACGAAAAACAAAGCCGTTCCGCAAACTAAACAGATAAACAACGGGAGCATTTCAGTATTGATATGATCCCGTTGCAAATTCCGGCTCTATAATAAAAGTTGGGGTGAAGCCAAAAAAGGAAGATAAAGTAAGACCGATCAGGTAAAATGAAAATGCAACAATCCAGATCTGAGGAGGAGATACTTTGTCTACGAAAGATTATAGCGCAGAACTGCTGAAAATGGAAGGGGGCAGTGATCGAAAAAGTCGCCTTCAGCTTCAGAAGATTCGATCCGTTTCGGACCAGAATCCTTCTGTCCCTCAACCCTTACCCCAACATTTGACAAAGAACCGGTTTTACTGAGGGCTGCAACAACGCGATCAAAGCCCTCAAAAGAGTCGCCTTCGGCTTCAGAAGGTTCGCCCCGTTCCGAGCCAGAATCCTTCTGTCCCTCAACCCTTACCCCAACATTTGACAAAGA
>JAGHTH010000192.1 GCA_018065365.1 Candidatus Coliplasma caballi | reverse complement strand
ACGTTTTTCCGGCTCGGCCCGGCGCTCGAAACGCACCCGCTGTTCCCGGAACGGACGAACGTGGAGTTTGCGCGCGTGCTGCCGGACGGACGGCTGAAACTTCGCACCTGGGAGCGTGGCTGCGGTGAAACGCTTTCCTGCGCGACGGGCAGCGCCGCCGCTCTGGTCGCGGCAAAGCTTTGCGGGCAAGCGGGCGAGCGCGCATTTGTAATGCAAAACGCCGGAGAACTGCTCGTCGAGCAGTCGAAAGACGGAAACGTTTTCGTAACCGGCGACACCCGGATCGTTTTTTCGGGATATACCGATTGAAAGGACGATGATCTTTCATGAAACTGAACGAACTTTTGGAAGGAATTCCCTGCGACGTCCGCGGAGAGCGCGAGCGCGAACTTTCCGACGTGGTTTACGACACCCGGAAGGAACTGTGTATGACGCATCTGTTCGTCTGCATCAAGGGCTTTTCGTTTGACGGGCATACCTATGCCTCCGAAGCGTACGCGCGCGGGGTGCGGGTTTTCGCGGCGTCGGACGAACTTTCTCTTCCCGACGACGCGACGGTCGTTTACACCGAAGACACGCGGAAATTCCTGGCGCTCGCGTCGGCAAACCTGTTCGGGCATCCGGCAAAAAAGCTGTTGACAATCGGGATCACGGGTACGAAAGGAAAGACCAGCACCTCGTTCATGGTGCAGAGCATTCTGAACGAAGCCGGCATTCCGACCGGCGTGATCGGCTCGACGGGAATCTATTACGCCGGAAAGTTTGAGGAGACGGGCAACACGACGCCGGAATCCTATCTGCTGCACAAGCTGTTTGCGAAAATGGCAGACGCCGGCTGCAAAGCGGTCGTGTTCGAGGCGGCGTCGCAGGGTTTCAAGCTGCACCGTACCTACGGCATTCCGAGCGACGCGGCGGGGTTTACCAACATTTCGCCCGAGCACATCGGCCCGAACGAACACGCCGATTTTGAGGAATACTTAAACTGCAAAAAAATGATTTTTTCGCAATCCGAAATCGCGTACGTCAACGCGGAAGATCCGCATTATGAGGAGATCGTCGCGGGTGCACCCTGTAAGATCGTTCCGTTCGGCGATGAGGGCGGTTTCCACGCGGAAGAGCTGCGTTTCACCACCAAAGAGCATCGGCTCCATACCGCGTTCACGGCGGTCTGCGGGAACGAACGGATCCCGGTGGAGTCCGGTGTTCCGGGGCTGTTTTCGGTTTCCAACGCGCTCGCGGCGATCTCGGTCGCAAAGCGATTCGGCGTTTCCGACGAGGCGATCCGGAGAGGGCTTGAAAAGGTGCGGGTGCGCGGAAGAATGGAGATCGTTCCGGTTGATCGGCCGTTCACGGTCATCATCGACGCGGCGCACGAAGGATTCAGCTGCAAGTGCTTATTCGAAACGATCGCGCTGTATTCGCCGAAACGGATCATTTCGGTGTTCGGCTGCGGCGGCAACCGTTCCAAACTTCGCCGTTACGGAATGGGAGAGGTCATCGGCGCGCATTCCGATCTTTCGATCATCACGTCGGACAATTCGCGCTTGGAAAAGACCGAGGACATCATCGAGGACATTCTGGTCGGGATGAAGAAGACGGACGGAAAGTACGAAATTGTCATCGACCGCCGCGAAGCGATCAAAAAAGCCCTCCGAACAGCGTCGGAAGGCGATGTGATCCTGTTGATCGGGAAAGGCCACGAGACCTACGAGGACAAGGACGGGAAGAAAACCCCGTTCGACGAAAGGCAGATCGTTTTGGACTTCATTGCGGCAGGTATGCCTCAAGATAGTTGATCGAAAAGCCCTTTTCGGAGAATTTGCGTTCGTATTCCGTTTCGATGTTCGTTTCGTTCATCGGATCGGCGTGCAGATCGAAGCAAACGTGTTCCATGACGTAGCCGGAAGCCGGAAACGTCGTGAGCGAAAAGTCAAACAGCGGGCGGTTGTCCGTTTTGAAGATGATCCTTGCGCCCGGCGCGAGGATCTCTTTGTAT
>JAGHTH010000161.1 GCA_018065365.1 Candidatus Coliplasma caballi | reverse complement strand
ATCCGGATGGCGAGTATTCCGCGTTGCGGAATACCTCGCGCGCCTTTGGCGCTTTTCTCCAAAGAAAAAAGTTTTCCCCGCAAAAACCATCATTCAAAAAGCAAGGTACTGACCGTAAACGTAGCCGGAGATGCCGTTGTACTCGATGGTGTACCAGTCGCCCGCGTCGCCGGTAACGGTGATCTCGGTGCCGTTGGGAAGTTTCCCGAGGATCGCGGAAGACGTGGAGGGTTTTTCGCGGATGTTGAGGTTGCTGCCCTGCGTGCGAACGACGGCGGTGCGCAACGGGGCGGGATCGACGAGCGGCACGCCGAGGTATTCCGCGACGGAGAGGGCGAGGTTGCGGGCGATCGCGCGGACGTTGCTTTTGATCCACTCGGCGTCGTCCGCGTTGTCGTGGTAGGCAAGTTCCAACAGGAGCGCGACGGCGCGGGTCGCGCGCAGTTCGTAGAGCGAGGTCGTCGGGACCGGTCGGACGCGGGAGGGATCGGGGTAGATCGCTTTTAAGTTGTTCGCGAACAGGGAAGCGGCGGCTTTTCCGCGGGCGCTGGAGGCGTAGTAATAGACGTCGCTGCCGCGCTGCCTGCCGTAGTTGGCGCTGCCGGAGGCGTTGGAGTGCAGGGCGAGGTGCAATTTGTAGTTGTCGGCGTTGGAGCGGCGCACCGAGTCGCCGACGGTGCCGTTCGGATCGTTGCGGACAAAGGAGATCCCGGACGCAACGAGGTAGGGCTCCATGGCGTCCGCGATGCGATTCATGTAGTATTCCTCGCTGCCGCTCCCGTCGTAGTAGAGGTTGTATTCCTGCGTGGAGGGGCTCAAAAACAAATCGGGCATGGTTCATCCGTCCTTTCAGGAACAGGATATGCGGAGATTTTGCGGAAAGTGCTTGACAAAATCGGCGGAATGTGATAGAATGCCGGAAATTGGTTGTTCAAAGGACGGATAGATATGAAATTTTCAGGGAAAATGATGACGGCGCTTTTGCTGGCGCTTTGTATGATCGCGGTCTGCCTGATCGCTGCGGGATGCGCGGGCACGGAGCCGACGGACGAAAGTGCCGCGGAAAGTTCCGCACAGGCAGAAAGTTCTGCCGAGAGCGCGGTTTCCGACGAGCAAAGCGCGTCCGCCGACGAAAGCGGCGAAGCGGAAAGCGAGGGCGATTCTTCCGAGGCGGAGAGCAAGGAAACTTCTTCCGAAGCGGAGAGCAAGGAAACCTCAAAAGAGGAGAGTAAAGAAACCTCCAAAGAAGAAAGCAAAGAAACTTCCAAAGAGGAGAGCAAAGAGACCTCAAAAGAGGAGAGCAAGGACACCTCCAAGGAAGAAAGCAAGGACACCTCGAGAGAGGAAAGCGGGGAGACCTCCGAAACGAGCGGCGAGGAGCCGGACGCGTTCGCGGCGGCGGTCGTCGGAAAATGGAAGGCCACGATCGACCTTGCGCCGCTGCTGCAGGAAATGGCAAAGCAGGGCGCTTCGACGAGCGAAAATCCGCAGATGGCGCTGATCCTCTCGGGCTTTATGAGCAAACTGAAAGGGCTGAATCTGCCGCTGTATCTGACGCTGAACGCGGACGGCACGTTCTTATCCGAAGTCGATGAGGAAGAATTCAAGGCGACGCTGTCCAAAGCGTACGAGGACTATTTTAAGGAAACGTTTGCGTTCCTTATCAAAATGATGGGCGGCGATCTCGACGCGTACCTCGAACAGCAGGGGCTTTCGATGGACGAGCTGGTCGATTCGACGCTCGGCTCGATGGACTTTTCGCAGGTGCGCCAGGAGGGCAAGTACCACGCTGCCGACGGCCGCGTGTATCTGGACGGCAACGAGGAAGCGTACGCGGCGGTGGAGATCGTAAGCGCGGACAAGCTTCGCGTTACCGCGATCGAGGGCGTGCAGGACGAACAGGGAATGTTGAAAAAGATCCTGCCCGTAACCTTTGACCGCGTGAAGTAAGCGGAAAAAACTTTTTTGAAAAAACCCTTGACAAAGGGAAAAGAATGTGCTATAATGACCGAGCAAAAAGAAGAAGGGACAGAAATGTTCCTCACCTTGCGGCGAAAATGCCGGCTCGGTCAATCGGAAAACGTCGGATGCGGGGGAGTTTCTCCGGATGCGGCGGGCTATGTTGACCGTGCGGAATTTTCCGGACGGTTTTCTTTTTGCGATACATCAATCAACCGAAACAAACTATGGAGGTGCTTTCATCATAGCAAACACGGACAAAACACCGGTCAATGAAGACATCCGCGCGGACGAAGTGCGAGTGATCGGGCCGGAAGGACAACTCGGGATCATGAAGGTCGCGGAGGCGCTGCGGATCGCGGGGGATATGGGACTCGACCTGGTCGAAGTTTCGCCCGACGCAAAGCCGCCCGTCTGCAAGATCATGGACTACGGGAAATTCCATTTTGAAAAAGAGAAGAAGGAAAAAGAACAGCGCCGTAAAAAGCCGGCCGTTGAGATCAAGGAGATCCAGCTTCGCTGCCGGATCGACACCCACGATTTCAACACGAAGCTGAACCATTGCATCGAGTTCCTGCAGAAAGGGAACAAGGTCAAGGTGGCAGTTCGTTTCTTCGGACGCGAAATGGCACATACCGAAATGGGCGTTGAACTTCTGAACCGCTTTGCCGCGGGCTGCGGCGACGTGGTTACGGTGGAAAAACCGCCGCTTCTGGACGGCCGTAATATGATGATGATGCTGGCTCCCAAAAAAGCAGATAACAAAACGAAAGGAACTGATAAAAATGGGCAAAATCAAGACGCATAAGGCATCCGCGAAACGTTTCTCGTTCACGGGTACCGGCAAAGTAAAAAGAGGGCACATGAGCACTCGCCACAACACGGGTTGGAAACCCTCCAAGCGCATGAGAGGTCTGCGTAAAGGCGCTCTCGTTTCTTCCGCTCGTATGCACGATCTGAAGAGACAGCTTCCCTATCAGTAAATCAAGGAGGTAAAACGAAATGGCAAGAATCAAAGGTGCGCTCTCTACCAAAAAGAGAAGAAACAAGATGCTCAAGCTCGCGAAGGGCTACTGGGGCTCCAAGAGCAAGCATTTCAAGATGGCGAAGCAGGCCGTTCTGAAGAGCGGTAACTACGCGTTTGCCGGCAGAAAGATGAAAAAGAGAGATTTCCGTTCTCTCTGGATCACCCGTATTTCCGCGCAGTGCAAAGTCAACGGCATCAACTATTCCCGTTTCATGAACGGGCTGAAAAAGAGCGGCATCGAGCTGAACCGCAAGATGCTGTCCGAACTGGCGATCAACGACAAGGAAGCGTTTGCGAAACTTGTCGAGACTGCAAAAGCAGCTCTGTAAGGATCAGACCGGAGTCGTTAAGGGCGAAAAGTTTGTCTTTTCTCGCGGAAACCTGTTGACAGAGGATGAATTTTTTGCTATAATGAAACGAAAAGTAAGAAGGTTGCTGTGAAGCCCTTCATGCAAGGGAGTGAAAAAAGAATGGCTGAGATCCATGTGAAAGAGAACGAGAGCATTGACAGCGCTCTTCGCAGATTCAAGAGATCTTACCTCAGAAGCGGCGTGCAGGCAGAACTGCGTAAGCGCGAGCATTACGAGAAGCCCAGCGTGAAGCGTAAGAAGAAGTCCGAGGCCGCAAGAAAGCGCAAATTCAGATAAGAATTTGTGAATATTCGCAAAAGGAGCATGGTCGCCAGACCGTGCTTTTTTGTTTTGGAAAACATATCCGGCAATGTGTAAAACAATGGCTTTGCAGGATGATAGAAACAAAAAGATCATCCCTCAGTCGTGCACTTCGTGCCCGACAGCTCCCCTGCAAGGGGCGCCTTGTTTCTTGCCGTTTCGTAAGGCGCATTTACAGAGAGTTCTATTCAGATGTTTTGTACAAAAAGCGACGGCAGGGCTTTGCAAAACGAGAATTTTGTCTGTGGGACTGAAACGCACATCCCGTGCTTTTTTGTTTTGGGAAATTGGGTTTTTTGAAAGGGGTGCGGGGGAAACTTTTTTGCAAAAAAAGGTTCCTCCGCATTGACTTTTTCCCCCCGTTTGCTATAATGGAATGTGAAAAAAGAGAAAAAGCGGGGCAGGAAGATGACGGACAGAGAGCGGTTGGACAGAATATTCGACGAAATTTATCGCGTCGAGGGGGCGTTTGCCGTCGAAGCGTGGAAGACGGCGGAGCCGGTACCGTTTGCGGAAAAGACGTGCGGCGAAGCGTTGGGCGCGCTGCACCCCGGCGAGCGTTGGGGAAAAGATTGGGATTGCGCGTGGATGAAGCTGACGGCGAAATTGCCTGACAATCAAGCGGGCGATCTGGCGCTGCTGCTGGACGTCGGCGGCGAAGCGTGTCTGTTTGACGAACGCGGCAAGGCGTTAAAAGGGTTTACCAACGTGCAGAGCGAATTTACCGTCGCGCTCGGCAGACCGGGCAAGGTGTGTATGTTCCTGCCGGAAGCACCGGCGCGGGAGGTTACGTTCTGGGCGGACTGCGGCGCGAACGATCTGTTCGGCGCCAAGCCGGAAAACGGGGTGTTCGTGCGGGCGGAGTTTGCGCGGTGCGACCTTGAAAAGCGCGGGTTGTATTACGATCTGGACGTGCTTTTGTCGGTTGCCGAAACGGGCAGCGCCGAGGCAAAGCGGCTGTTTGACGAAGCGATCTCGGAGCCGGACGTCGCGGCGGCAAGAAAAAAGGTAAGTGCGTTTTTGCAAAACGGGGAACAGGCGGCGCAGACCGTGTTTGCGATCGGCAACGCGCACATTGATCTGGCGTGGTTGTGGCCGATGCGTGAAACGAGGCGCAAAGCCGTGCGTACCCTCGCGACCGCCTGCTATCTGCTGGAAAGATACCCGGAATATCGGTTTTCCGTGTCCCAGCCGCAGATGATGGAATGGGTAAAAGAGGACGCGCCGGAACTGTACGAACGCGTCTGCGAATGGATGCGCGCGGGCAGGATCGAGCTGCTCGGCGGAATGTGGGTAGAGCCGGACGTGAATCTTCCGACGGGAGAATCGCTCGCGCGGCAGCTTCTGTACGGCATCGACGAGAGCGAGCGCGTTTTCGGCGAGAAGCAGACCGTTCTGTGCCTGCCGGACAGTTTCGGCTTTTGCGGGCAGCTTCCGCAGTTGATCAAATCGGCGGGACTTTCGGGCTTTTTGACCACGAAACTGTCTTGGAACGGGGTCAACCGTTTCCCGTACAAGTCGTTCCGCTGGAAAGGGATCGACGGGAGCGAGGTCGTTTCGCATATCCCGCCCGAGGGAAATTACAATTCGGGCGCGTGGCCGGCGTCCGTTCTCAAAGCGAAAGGCGACAAAGCGGATCCGTCCGCGCTGCTGTACGGCATCGGCGACGGCGGCGGCGGGCCGGGCATGGAGCATCTGGAGCGCGTCGCGCGCGAGAAGCAGCTTCCGGGGTTCCCGAAGGTGCAAAACGGCAGCGTGCGGGAGTTCTTTGAGGCGCTGAAGCAACGGGAAAAAGACCTGCCGGTGTGGCAGGGAGAATTATATCTGGAAAAGCACCAGGGCGTTTACACGACGTTCGGGGAATTGAAAGCCGCGATGGCGGAATGCGAGCGCGGGCTGTTTGAGGCGGAAATTTACGCGGCGCTCGCGGTGCGCACGGTGTGGAGATCGGAAGACGAAGCCGCTCGGAAAGAACAGATCGGGCGTTACCGCGAGACGATCGGGCGGCTGTGGAAAGGCGTTCTGCTGCTGCAGTTCCACGACATCCTGCCCGGCACCTGCATGCAGCGCGCCATGAAAGAAAACCTTGCGGCGTGTGAAAAGTTGCGCGGGGAAATTTTCGTTTACGCGAAAGAGTTACGCGGGCTTCTGACCGTTCCGTCGGAGGAAGAATACGTCTGGAACTGCAAGCCCTGCGGAGAGGGATCGCTGACGGTCGCGCCGCCGGAAGAACGGAAAGAGCGGCTTTGCACCCGGCAGGGAGAGCGTTTCCTTGAAAACAAGTATTTCCGCGTCGAGTTCACGGAAACGGGCGCGATCGAACAGATCACGGCGCTTGACAGCGGCGAAACGTTGCTGCGTGCGCGGGCGTAGCTGCTCTGCTACGAGGAGAGCGAGAACGCGTGGGTGATCCCCGACGTGAAAGCCGCGCCTTAC
>JAGHTH010000110.1 GCA_018065365.1 Candidatus Coliplasma caballi | reverse complement strand
ATCTTGCCCGTTCTCGCGGTGGGGTTCCCCTGCTCGTCAAACAGCAGCGCCTTGTTCTGTGCCGTCACAAAGAAACCGGGCGCGATCGCGTTGACGCGAATGCCGGACGGCGCGAAATGCACCGCAAGCCATTGTGTGAAGTTGGACACAGCGCTCTTTGCCGCCGAATACGCGGGGATCTTGGTCAACGGGCGGAACGCGTTCATCGAGGAAACGTTGATGATCGTCGCGTCCTTCCCGAGCATTTCTTTTGCAAAAACCTGCGTCGGGAGCAACGTTCCGAGGAAGTTGAGGTCAAAGACGAACGACACACCCTCGGGAGTAAGGTCAAAGAAGGTGCGCAGGTCGCCGTCAACGTCGTCGGGAGTGCAGACCTCGTTGTCGGTCGTGGCTTTCGGGTTGTTTCCGCCCGCGCCGTTGAGCAGGATGTCGATCCCGCCGAACGCAGAAAGCACGGCGTCTTTTGCCTGTTCCAAACTTTCTTTCTGCAGTACGTTGCAGGAAACGGCGATTGCTTTTCCGCCCGCGGCGATAATCTCGTCGGCGGTCTTCTGTGCCGCCTCAAGCTTGAGATCCAGCACCGCCACGTTCGCGCCGCATTCCGCGAGCGCTTTGGCAAACGCGGAGCAAAGCACTCCGCCGCCGCCCGTTACGACCGCCGTTTTGCCGGATAAGTTGATTTTGAAAGGTAACATTCCCGTTTTCGCCTCTTTATCAGTCGGACGGGATCGAGAGTTCGGCGAGTTTCTGTTTCAGGAAACGGTACGCAAGTCCGATGTCCTCGGCAGGCGTTTCGCCGACTTCGCGTTCGATGGTCAGATACCCGGTGTAGCCGATCTCGCCAAGTGCTTTCAGGTAGTTATCCCAATCCACGCCGCCCGTTCCGAGCGGAACTTCCAGCCAGCCGTGCGGCGTTTTGTCCGTTACGATGCCGTCTTTCGCGTGGGTATGCACGATGTAATCTTTCAACGTATAGACCGCCTGCACGGGATCGTCTTTTGCAACCATTACGAGATTTGCGGGGTCAAAGTTGACGCGCAGGCCTTTTGCGCCCAAGCTGTCCAGGAACGCTTTCATCTGCGCCGCTTTCTCGGTACCGGTCTCGCAGGCGAAGACGGAGCCGATGCTGTCCGCATAGCGCGCGAGTTTAGCGGCGTTCTCCTGCAGTTTCTCCATGCGGGCGCTTTTTTCTTCCATGTCGATATGTCCGATATGGGTGGTTACGATGCCGCAGCCGAGTTCTTTGGTCGCGTCGAGAACACGCATCGACTTTTCGATGACCTCATCGTTATCGAGGTTTTTTCCGAAGTCGCCGCAGATCGCGGAGAACACAAGTCCGTTGGAATCCATGACGTCGCGGATCTCACGGACGCGCGCGGGCGTCATTTCTTCCGCGGCGAAGCCCGTGTAAGTCATATACTTCTGCACGCCGCTGACACCGAGTGCGGCGGCAGCGCGAATGCCGGGTTCAAAGCCCAAACGGAAGGAATCGCAAATCAGACCGATTTTCATAATGAGGATCTCCTTTATGTTTCAAAATGTGTTTATCCTGAATGTTCGGATTCATTTGGAAAGCAGCGTGTCGATCGGCTGCGAGAAACTGTCGCCGAAGGTCTGCATAAAGTGTTCCGCTTCCTCGCAGCGCATCGCGGCAAGCGAGTCCAGCAGCGTTTTTTCCGCCTCGGCGAACTCGGGGTTTCCGAAATGCGCTTCGTCGCGGCATTTGAGCAGCGCACAGATCTTATCCGCCGCTTTGATCAGCCGCTTTTCCTCCGGCGTATAGCGGAACAGCTCCTCATAGGACGGGCGGAGTTCGGCGGGAAGCATCGCGTACAAACGCGCAAGCGCGGCGTCTTCGACCGCGGAATAGGACTGCTTGGTTTCGTCGCTGAAATATTTGACGGGAGTCGGGATGTCGCCGGTAAAGATCTCCGGCAGGTCGTGGAACATCCCCTTGGAAGCGATGCGGTCGGGATCGTACCGTTTTCCGAAATAGGTGTTTCCGATCACGGCGAGGGCATGGGCGCAAACGCCGACCTCAAGCGAATGGGTGGAAAGGTTCTCGTGATGCACGGAATACATCAGCCCCCAACGCTGAATATACTTCATACGGAAAGCCATTGCGAAAAACCCGTGATTCATCCGATCCATTCTATGCCGTTCTCCCTACTATTTTTCATCTTATTCTATCACATTTTTTTTCAAACGGCAATAGGTTTGGTAAAAAAATTTTGACTTTTTTCCTTTCTCTCTTGCAAATGCGGAGTACTTTGATTATAATAAGGAGTGTTTGGACGTGTTTTTTACCAAAATGAGCGCGTACGGGAACGATTATCTGTACGTTGACTGCTTTTCCGAACGCGTATCGCGGCCGCGTATGCTCGCGCGGAAACTCTGCGACCGGCACGACGGTGTCGGAGCGGACGGGCTCGTTCTGCTCTGCCCGAGCGAGCGCGCGGACTTTCGGATGCGGATCTTCGATCCCGACGGGACGGAAGCGGAAATGTGCGGCAACGCGCTGCGGAGTTCTGCCTATCTGTTCCTGCGCACACACCGCAAAGGCGCGGTCGCTTTGAACGTGGAAACGCTCGCCGGGATCCGCGCGGTACGGTTTCCCAAGCATTGCAGCGGGAAGAACCTCCGCACGGAATTCGGAAAGCCGGCGATCG
>JAGHTH010000021.1 GCA_018065365.1 Candidatus Coliplasma caballi | reverse complement strand
TCCTAAAAAGGAGCAACGGATGGCCAAAAAGAAAAGAGTTGTCTTCCCGTTCGTTTGCAGATGAATGACAAATCCCGGTTTGTCGAGCCGAAAAAGTTCACAGAATCAAAACGAAGCAAGGAGCATTTCCTTGCTTTTTTCTATTGACATATTGACAAACGGGAAGTGATGTGTTATAATATGGCAAACGATATATAACAAATGCTATTTATTGAGGTGCGATATGCCGCCGAAAGTCAGAATCACAAAAGAAAATATCGTGCAGACCGCCGTGGAGATCGTTCGGAAGAAGGGCGCCGGTGCTTTGAACGCAAGAACGGTCGCCGGGGAACTGCAATGCTCCACGCAACCGTTGTTCTCAAATTTCGCCACGATGGAGGAACTACGGCGAGAGGTGCTGCTTGCCGCGGACGCGCTGTATCACGGGTATATCGAAAGAGAGATCGCGTCCGGACAATACCCCGCCTACAAAGCGTCCGGCATGGCGTACATCCGCTTTGCCAAAGAGGAAAGGGAACTGTTCAAACTGTTGTTCATGCGCGACCGGTCGGAAGAGCCGGAGCAGCGCGAAGCGGAGGAATTCAAGCGGATCGCGGGCGTGGTGCAGACCGCCACGGGGCTTGGCGAAGACCTTGCAAAGCTGTTTCATCTGGAAATGTGGGCGTACGTGCACGGGATCGCCGCGATGACCGCGACGGGATATCTGGAATTGGAGCCCGCGCTCGTCGGCGAGATGTTGACCGACGCTTTCATGGGCATGAAAAAGCGCTACGAGGAGAAAGGGGAATGACGATGGAAGCGATCCGAACGGTCGGGCTGACCAAGGTTTATAAAGACGTAACCGCCGTGGACGGCTTGGACTTGACGGTACATCAAGGGGAACTGTTCTCCTTACTCGGCGTCAACGGCGCGGGCAAAACGACGACGATCAAAATGCTCTGCGGGCTGACGAAGGCGACAAGCGGCGACGCGTTTCTGAACGGGAAAAGCATCAAAACCGACCTTGCCGCTGTCAAAACGGTCATCGGTGTTTCGCCGCAGGAGACCGCGGTGGCGCCGGGGCTGACCGTGAAAGAAAATCTGGAATTGATGTGCGGTGTCCACGGGATCGGGAAAGAGAAACGCGCCGGGAAGATTTCGGAATTGACCGAACGGCTTGGGTTGAACACGGTGCTTGGGAAGAAAGCGGGCAAGCTCTCGGGCGGATGGCAAAGGCGGTTGAGCATTGCGATGGCGCTGATCGGGGAGCCGGAAATTCTGTTTTTGGACGAGCCGACGCTCGGGCTGGACGTATTGGCGCGGAGCGACCTGTGGGAACTGATCCGTGCGCTCAAAGGGAAGATCACGATTATTCTGACGACGCATTACATGGAGGAAGCCGAAAAACTTTCCGACCGCATTGCCGTCATGAAGGACGGGAAACTGCTGTTCTGCGGCACCGCCGGGGAGATCAAGCAGACCGCCGGCACCGACAGTTTTGAGGAAGCGTTCGTGCGCATCGTAAAGGGGGAATTGCAATGCGAATGATGAGCTTTGCGGGCAGAAATGCCAAAGAACTGCTTCGAGACCCGCTGAACCTGGCGTTCGGGCTGGGGTTTCCGATCGTGCTGCTCGTGCTTTTGGAGGCGATCCAAGCCAACGTGCCGGTCGAACTGTTTGAGATCAGCCACCTCACGCCCGGGATCACGGTGTTCGGGTTGTCGTTTATGACGCTGTTTTCCGCTACGATCATCGCGAAAGATCGGGCAAGTTCGTTTTTGCAGCGTTTGTACACCACGCCGCTGACGGCGGTCGAGTTTATTCTCGGCTATACGCTTCCGATCCTGCCGATCGCGCTGGCGCAATGCGTCATCGTTTATGCGGCGGCGCTTTTGCTCGGACTTCCGCTGACCGTAAACATTCTGTACGCGGTCGTGATGATCCTGCCCGTTTCGCTTCTGTACATCGCGCTTGGATTGCTCTGCGGGAGCGTTCTGACCGACAAACAGGTGGGCGGGATCTGCGGCGCGCTGCTGACCAACCTTTCGGCGTGGCTGTCGGGAACATGGTTTGACCTTGCGCTCGTGGGCGGCGCGTTCCGCAAAATCGCCTACGCGCTTCCGTTTGTTCACGCGGTCGAAATGGAGAGGGCTGTTCTCGCGGGGAATTACGCGGACATTCTTCCGCACTTTGCGTGGGTCATGGGCTACGCCGTCTTGTTGCTTGCCGCCGCCGTATTGCTGTTCTTGCGGCAGATGAAGAAAACATAGAAGAAAAAAACCGGCTTTTCAGACGGTGCTATAAAGGACAGTTAATTTCGCAAAGGAAAAACGCCCTACAAAAGAGAAAGCCGTTCTCTTTTGTAGGGCGTTTTTTCAATTTTTCTGTTTCATGGTGTCTAAGCGATTATTAAAAAGCAATTTCAACCTGCATTAGAATAATTCTATCAAAAAGAGTTATTGTATTTTTTAGTGAATTTGCTATACT
>JAGHTH010000109.1 GCA_018065365.1 Candidatus Coliplasma caballi | reverse complement strand
CCCCTCTCGCAGTACGAAAGTACAGCTTCGGGAGAAAATCGTCCAATCTGCATCCCTCTGAACAAGGTCTCCGGCTGGTTGCAGACCGAGGTTGGTGCAGGGAAAGATATTATGAAAGCGCCGGTGGCAAGCCGGCGCTTTTGGAGATTTATGTTTTTGCGTTTTCCGGGTGTGGCTTTGAAGATTTGCGTTTTGGGGGGAGGGGTAGTGTTTTCGCGACGGGGGTTATTTCGTTTTGAGTTCCACGTTGCCGGAGAGGAAGCGGATGGTGCGTTCGACGGCGTCTTTGGAGTCGTACCAGGGCTCGTTTTCGTAGTTGAAATCGAACTTTTTGCAGAACCAGGAAATATCGTTTTTGAGTTTCTCGAGGGCGTTTTCTTCGAGTTTGACGGCGTCCTCGGCGAACGCGGCATACGCCTTTTTATCGAGAACTTTCGCGGCGGTACGCAGCAGCGCGGTATAGTGCGGCAGGCAGAAATAGGGCTGCGCGAGGAACTTTTTGCGGAACTCGGACTCCTCGTTGAAGAGGTCGGCGGTATTGGCGAGAACGTGGTAGAATTTCTCGTCGAGGCGGTCGCAGACGTAGCAGGTTTTTTGCAGTTCTTCGGCGCGGGAGACCGATTTGGAAGCGGGATCTTTGGAAAGGAAGCCGGCGGGTTTGATCGCGCTTTTGAGTTCGTCGAGGTGGGACTCCATGGTCAGCGCCATGCCGAGACGGTTTTTGCGCGGGAACATTTTGCGGTAGTGATCCGGGCAGAAGCCCTTGACGTTCGTGATCTTGCGCACCTCCGGCTCCATCATCGAAGCGCCGAGGATCAGATCGAGTTCGTCGTTTTCGAGTTTGGCAAAAATACGGCAGAGCGGGCAGCCCTGTCCGGCGTCGAACGCCTCGTTGATCTCGATTGTATAGATATGCTCTTTCATGGAAAGTACCGTCCTTTTTCCGTTCGTTACGTAAAAAGATTATACCAAAGGTTGCGCGGAATGTCAAGATGGGCTTGACAAATCGGGAAAGGCGTGGCAAAATAGGGGGAGAAACGAAAAAGGAGAGGAATTTGCCGTGTCGGAAAACGAGAAGAAGCGCGTCCTGGTCGCGATGAGCGGCGGGGTGGACAGTGCCGTGACGGCGCTGTTATTGAAAGAGCGCGGGTACGACTGCGAGGGCGTTACCATGGTATTGTCGCGGGCGGAAAGTTCCTGTCTGACGAGTCGGGACGTCGCCGACGCGAAAAGCGTCGCGGACGCGTTGGGGATGCCGTTCCGGGCGTGCGATTTTTCGGAGCAATTCGCCGCGCAGGTTATCGAGCCGTTCGTGCGGTGTTACGAGTGCGGCGAGACGCCGAACCCCTGCATCGAGTGCAACTGTTTTCTCAAGTTCGGGGCGCTTTCTGCGCTCGCGGCAGGCGAGGGGTTTGACGCCGTGGCGACCGGGCATTACGCCCGCGTGGAAGAAAAGGACGGGCGGTACTGTCTGAAAAAGGCGCGCGACGAAAAGAAAGACCAGAGTTACGTGCTGTACCGTCTGACGCAGGAACAGCTTTCGCGGGTGGTTTTTCCGCTCGGCGAGCTGACCAAGGACGAAGTGCGGGCGAAAGCGGAAGCGCACGGGTTTGCCAACGCGCACAAAAAAGAGAGTCAGGACATCTGTTTTATCCCCGACGGCGATTACGCGGGGTACATTGAGCGGGCGCGCGGGAAGACCTATCCCGCGGGGAATTTCGTTACGACGGACGGCAGGGTACTCGGCGTTCACAAGGGTATGATTCACTACACGGTCGGGCAGCGGAAAGGGCTTGGGCTGGCGCTGCCGGAGCCGTACTACGTCAAGGAAAAGGACGTGGAGCGCAACGAGGTCGTGCTGTGTCCGGCGGGAGAGTTACCCACGGGCGAGTTGATCGCGCGGGAGTTCAACTGGGTTTCGGTCGCGCCGCCTCCGGTCGGTACGGAACTGCGCGCGACGGTGCGGACGCGGTATCATCAGGCAGAGCAGCCGGCGACGTTGGTCGTGTCGGAGGGCGGAAAGGTGAAGATCGTCTTCGACGAGCGCGCGGCGGTTTGTGCGCCGGGGCAGGCGGCGGTTGCGTATCTTGACGAGTATGTCCTCGGCGGAGGCGTGATCGACCTTGTCAGAGTGCGCAGACCGCAAACCGAAAATAATTAAAAAATAGCATTTATGAAAGCGTCGGCTACAAACCGGCGCTTTCCTCTTTATAACGCTAAAGCGGTTTGCTTTGAACAATCCTCACTCTCGCAATATTGATATATTGCTTCGGATCGGATTGTCCAATCTGCATCCCTCGGACAAGGTCTCCGGCTGGTTGCTGACCAAGGTGGGTGCCAAAAGATACACCGACCTTGTCAGAGTGCGCAGAGCGCGGCTTCGGGGGGGGAGAGAAAATCGTCCAATCTGCCAAGGGTGTGCAGAACGTTCTGGAAAAGCGCGAACTTGTGAGCGGTTTTCCGAGCGCCGCCGTTGAGATTTTACTTGGCAGAAGCATAAAAGCGGCGCATTCTGACAAGGTCTCCGGCTGGTTACAGACCAAGGTGGGTGCCAAAAGATACACCGACCTTGTCAGCGAGCGCAGAACGCAAACCGAAAAATAATTAAAAAACACTATTTATGAAAGCGTCGGTGGTAAACCGGCGCTTTTGCTTTTGAACGGTCAAAGTGCGTTCTTCGGTCGAGGACGGTGCAAAAAAAGAGGAAACGGGCGGAGAATAAAGAATTTTTCACAAAAGAAAGTATTGCATTCTCTTTTATTTTGTGTTATACTTTAACATAGTATAATATGGCTCGCGGTGCGGGCGGGAAAATAGGAAAAAAAAGAGCGAGGTAACGAAATGAAACAGGCAATTTTCGGAAATGAGAATCGACCGGTCCTGACGATCGTGATGGACGGCGTGGGCTATGTGGAACGCGAGGAAGGCAACGCGGTCGCGGCGGCGGACACGCCGACGCTGGATCTGCTGGCGGCGAACTATCCGCGCTTCCTGCTGCAAGCGCACGGAACGGCGGTCGGACTTCCCTCCGACGACGATATGGGCAACTCCGAGGTCGGACACAACGCGCTGGGCGCCGGACAGGTATTCGCGCAGGGCGCAAAGCTGGTGTCGAACGCGATCGAGAGCGGAAAGATCTACAAGTCGGAAACGTGGAACACGCTGATCGACGGTGTGAAAGCGAACGGCGGCACGCTGCATTTTCTCGGGTTATTCTCCGACGGCAACGTACACTCGCACATTGACCACCTCAAAGCGATGGTCGCGCAGGCAAAGGTCTGCGGCGTGAAAAAGGTGCGCGTTCACATCCTGCTGGACGGCAGAGACGTCGGCGAAACGAGCGCGTTGGAGTACGTTCGCCCGTTTGAAGCGTTCCTTGCGGAACTGCGCGACGGCAATTTTGACGTTTGTATCGCGTCGGGCGGCGGCAGAATGCAGATCACGATGGACCGTTACGAAGCGAACTGGGCAATGGTCGAAAAGGGCTGGCACACCCACGTGCTCGGCGAGGGCAGACAGTTTGCTTCCGCGGAGGAAGCGATCAACACGCTGCGTGCCGAAACGGGCGCGATCGATCAGGATCTGCCTCCGTTCGTCATTGCGAAAGACGGAAACCCGGTCGGAAAAGTGGAGGACGGCGACAGCGTGATCTTCTACAACTTCCGCGGCGACCGTTCGATCGAGATTTCCAAAGCGTTTGAGGGCGGCGCGGACTTCGACAAGTTTGACCGCGTGCGCGCTCCGAAGGTGCTGTACGCCGGAATGCTGGAATACGACGGCGACGCGCACATCCCGACGAAATATCTGGTTTCCCCGCCCGAGATCACGGGTACGATGGG
>JAGHTH010000205.1 GCA_018065365.1 Candidatus Coliplasma caballi | reverse complement strand
CATGGACTCTTTGTGGTCTTCGGGGGTGTAGGGGACTTTGGACGGGATGTGGAAGCCCAGCACCGCGTCTTTCTCGCACAGGGCGACTTTCCAGAATTCCTGAGGGAACAGCGCGGGCGTGAGCGACACTCTGCCGGTCGCGGCGATCTCGTGGGCGTACCAGCCGTCCTCGCGTTCCTCGTAGACCGATTCCACAGCGTGCGGAAGTTCCGGCTCGACGAGGATCTGTTCGTCGCTGACGCAGAAATTCCCTTTTAGCAGCGTTACGTAGTGTTCGCCGTCGGTCAGCACGAGAAAGTCGTTTGAGAACTGCTCGGGCTGGAATTTGAGGGTGTGGAACAGGAACATACAGCCGCCGGCGCAGAGGCGGTTCCAGGTCGGGTTGTCGATGCCCCAATAGTCGTGGTGGTCGGTGAACGCCTTGATGTAGCCGCGGTACGCGCCGACGTTTTCTTCGTTGAGGTCGGCGGGCGGTTTGCGGACGGTCAGCGTATAGCCCAGCGCCGCCGTTACGATCAGCAGATCGACCGTTTCCTGCGGGAAGCCCTCGACGGTCAGGAGCTGCTGCTGCCAGACGCCGTTGTCACACGGCGGGCACGCTTCGAACAAGCCGTGGCGCAGAAAACGCGCCGCCGCGTTGTTCGTTTTGTTTTCGCAGAGTTTCGCGTTCAGCTCACGCAGGACGCGGAAGCAGTCGGGATCGACCTTCGTCGCCTGCTCGACGGCGCGGAATTCTTCCTCCGACACCATGGGCAAGCAAGCTTTTTCTTCGGTAAACGTGTCAAAACGCGCGCGCATTTTGGCGGGAACTTCAAAGGTGTAATACGGCAGGAACGATTCAAAGTTCATAAGAAAGCGCCTTTCTGTGTTTTGTACGATTTATTATAGCATTTTTGCGGGCGGATTGTCAAGAATTATATAGACAAACCGTGGAAAAGGTGCTATAATAAGAGAAAGAATCTTTGCGGAAACGGCAGAAAGGAGTGTTTTCGATGGCGGAAGTCAACAACGCGGAAAAGCAAAAACGAAAATTCGACCGCATGACGAAAAGCAGCGTCAAGCCGCTGATCCTCAAACTCGCGGTGCCGACCATCCTTTCGATGCTCGTTTCGTCGTTCTACAACCTCGCGGACACGTTTTTCGTCGCGATGCTCGGCAGCGACAGCATTACGGGCGCCGTCGGCGTGGTCTTTTCGCTGATGGCGATCATTCAGGCGGTCGGGTTTTTCTTCGGGCAGGGCTCCGGGAACACCGTTTCGCGCGAGCTGGGCAAGCAGAACGTCGCGGAAGCCGAAGAAATGGTTTCCGTCGGCTTTTTCTCGGCGCTCGGCGCGGGCATTCTGATCCTCGCCGTCGGGCTTCCGCTGCTCGATCCGCTCTCGACGCTGTTGGGCGCGACCGAAACGGTCAAACCGTACGCGATGGGCTACATGAAGTACATTCTGCTGGCGTGTCCGTTCATGACCTCGCAGCTCGTTCTGAACAACCAGCTTCGCTTTCAGGGCAACGCGTTCTTTGCGATGATCGGCATCGTTTCGGGCGCGGTGCTGAACATCGGGCTGGACCCGCTGCTGATCTTTACGTTTGACATGGGGATCGAGGGTGCGGCGATCGCGACGGCGATCTCGCAGTGCGTCAGTTTCGTTTTGCTGCTTTTGGGCGTGCAGAAAAGCGACAACCTCAAGATCCGGCTTTCGACGTTCAAGCCCAAAGCGCATCATTACAAGAACATTCTGATCGGCGGCACGCCGTCGCTCTGCCGGCAGGGGCTTGCCTCGGTCGCGAGCATCTGCTTGAATTACATTGCGGGCGGGTACGGCGATCTTGCGCTGGCGGCGTTTACGTCGGTGCAGAAGGTCATGGGCTTCGGTGCGAGCGCTCTGATCGGCTTCGGGCAGGGCTTTCAGCCCGTCTGCGGCTTCAACTGGGGCGCCGCAAAGTACGAGCGCGTCAAGGAAGCGTTCTGGTTCTGCATTCGCGTAACGGCGGTGTTTTTGACCTGCGTCGCGGTCGTCGGGTATATTTTCGCGGAGCCGATCGTTACGGTGTTCTGCGAGACGGACGCGACCGTTGCGCTTGCGGCAAGGGCGATGCGGGCGCAGCTTGTGGTGTTCCCGCTGCTTTCGTGGGTCGTGATGTCGAACATGATGTTACAGAACATCGGCATGGTTGCCAAGGCGTCGGTGCTGGCGATGGCAAGGCAGGGGTTGACCTTCGTGCCGGTCGTGTTGGTGCTGCCGTGGCTGTTTGAACTGGACGGTTTGGTGTGGTCGCAGCCGGTGGCGGACGCGCTTGCGTTTCTGATCGCGCTGCCGATTCAGATCTCGGTCTTGCGGAAGATCGGCAGGGCAATCCGCGAGGGAAAAATCATTGAGAAAGGCAAGGTCGTGGAAAGATGATCGATCTTCTGGCAACCGAAAAGCAGTTGATCACGGCGCATCTCAAACCGGGCGGCGTCGCGGTCGATTTTACGATGGGCAACGGGCACGACACGCTCTGGCTTTCCCGCGCGGTCGGGGAGCAGGGCAAGGTCTATGCGTTTGACGTGCAGAGGCAGGCGCTCGACAGCACGCGGGCGTTGTTGGAAGCCGAACACGCGCCCGAAAATTATACCTTGATTTTAGACTCGCACCACAACTGCGAGAAATACGTCAAAGAGCCGATCTGCGTCGGGATGTTCAACCTCGGGTGGCTGCCCGGCGGCGACAAGAGCATTACGACGTTGCGCGAGACGACGCTGCCCGCGGTGCAGGCGGCGGTGCGGCTGCTGGATACCGACGGCGGTATTCTGCTGGCGGTCTATCCCGGGCACGAGGAAGGACGCGCGGAGGGCGAATTGATCACGGAGTTCCTCTCGACGCTCGACAGGAGAAAGATCTGCTGCTCGAAATTTCAGATCGTCAACTCTCCGACTTCGCCGTTTTTCTTCCTGATCGAGAAAAAATAAGCAAAAAACATCTTTACTTTTGACAAAAGCTTTGGTATAATAAATCCGGAAGCGAGGTGAGAGGATGGAGAATCTGCTGTTAAAGACACTGCGGCAGGAAAAGGAAGCGGGAGTTTCCGGCGGGATCTATCATGAATTGCAGGTTCGTATGACCTACAATTCCAACCATATTGAAGGCAGTAAGCTGAACGAGGATCAGACCCGGATGATTTTCGAGACCGCCACGGTTCACGCGGAGGACGGCATTCCGGTGGACGACATTATCGAAACGGTCAATCATTTCCGCGCGGTGGATTATGTCATTGATTTTGCGGAAGCACCGCTTTCGGAGGAACTCATCAAGCATCTGCACTTTCTTTTGAAACAGGGCACCAAGGATGCTTCGCTGCCGTGGTTTGCGTTCGGCGATTACAAAAAACGAGCAAATGTGGTCGGCGGAATTGAAACGGCAGCTCCGAAAGAGGTCGCTCCGAAAATGAAAGCACTGCTGACAGATTATGAGGCGATCGGCAAAGCGGAGCTGCGGGACGTGGTCGGATTTCACGCAGAGTTTGAGCGCATTCATCCGTTTCAGGATGGAAACGGGCGCGTCGGGCGGCTGATCGCACTCAAAGAATGCCTGCGCTTCGGAATTGTTCCGTTTCTGATCGAGGACTCCAAAAAATATTTCTATTACCGCGGGCTTTCGGAATGGGAGCGGGAAAAGGGCTATTTGATCGACACCTGCCTTGACGGACAGGATACGATGAAAAAACTGCTCACAATGTTTGATATTGCATAAAGAAAAAACCGATTGAAAGGAATCTCCCGATCAATCGGTTTTATTTATTACTTATTGCAAATTTTTTCTTGAAACAAAAATCATCATTTCTTTTTCTTCCTTGCGATCGCGCTCACCGCGCCGGCGGCGAGCAATACCGCACCGCCGATGGCGGCAAACAGTCCCCACGGGGTGTCCCGGTTTGCTCCGGGCGCTTCGGACGCATCGTCGGACACGGGTGCGGACGGCGTTTCCGAGGAAGTTTCTGCCGGCTCGTCCGAAAGAATGTTGACGGCGACCGTTCCGCTCGCGACGGGCTTTCCGTACACGGTCAGTTCGTAGTCGAAGGAGTCTTCGCCGCTGTATTTGCGGTCGGCTTTGAAGGTAAACCGTTTGCCGTCGTCCGACAGGATCACGACGCCGTGAAGCGCCTGTTTCGTGATTTTCAGTTCGACCTGCCAATCGCCCGAAAGTTCGATGTCCCCGGAGACCTTTCCGCCCGCATCGACGGTCAGCGTTTCGGGGAAGCCCTGCAGGACGATCCGGTCGGGCAGGGAGAGCGTTCCTTTGATGAACTTGTAGGTCAGATCGTAAAGCAAACGCATTTTCGGCTCTTTGGAGTACGCCGCGCGTCCGAAGACCGCCATGCCGGCGCCGTTGTAATAGGCGTGGATCGTGTCGGTCATCAGTCCGCTTTGCGAGGCGGATTGCAGGTATTGCAGGTAGAACGGCGCGTGTTTGTCGATGTCCCAGACCAGCGAGGAATTGACCTCCATTTCGATGCCGAGCCCGAACTGTTTTGCCGCCGCGTCAAAGTCTTCCATCATACCGGCGGGATCGTCCTGCAGCGATTCGTAGAACGAAAGATTCGGCTGCATCAGCACCGCGTCGAAGCCGTACGCCTCGGGGTCTTCGCATCCTTTGCCCTGATAATAAGGAATCATGACGTATTTGAGTCCGCGGTCGTGCATCAGCGTGCAGCAATCTTTTGCGTATTGCCGCTCGTACGGGAAGCGGGTGTTCCCGAGTCCCTCGCTGTTGCAGAAGAAGCCCTTCAATTTCAGTTTGTCGTATCCGTTTTCTTCGAAGCGGCGGATACATTCATCGACAAACCATTTCGTGACGGCGAGCGCGTCCTCATAGGTGGAGATCGTTTCGTCCTTGCCGTCGCCGTCGTAGTCGCCGAACACAAGCTTGCCCGTTTTGGGGTAGGGGCAGGTCAGATAGACCGGGATGGTGTAGTCCTCTTTTCCGAGCGCGTCGGCGATCGTGTGCGCCGTGTTGTTGAGCGCGCGGAGGTTGTAGGTGTCGGAGAAGTAGGCGTCCAGCATCATCATCCAGTCGGCAAGTTCCGTTTCGCCGCCCGAGATCGTCAAAGAACCGTCGGAATAGCATTTCCCCTGCATGATCAAGAACATCACGGAATCGAACATCGTGTCCACGATGTTTCCGTTCTCATCGAGGTAGGCAAGGAACGGCAGGAACGTCTTTTCGTCGTTGTTGACGAGCGACATATCGTCGGGGTAGTAGCCGGCGTGGAACAGGATGATGTCGTGGTCGCCGTCCAGCGCGTCGCGGGACAGGTAAGCGCCCTTGCTTTTCGGAAGAATGTCCGTGTATTCCGTCGGCGGCGTCAAAGACGTTTCGCGCGTGCCGTA
>JAGHTH010000126.1 GCA_018065365.1 Candidatus Coliplasma caballi | reverse complement strand
ATCTCCATTTTCATTCAGAAAGGTTTTCACATGAAAAGAGCGATCGTTTTTGACGGAAACAGTTTGCTGAACCGCGCGTTTTACGGGGTGCGGCCGCTGTCGAACAGCAAAGGGCTGCCGACGAACGCGGTGTACGGCTTCGTGAATATTCTGCGCAGCGTGCTGAAAGAATCGCCGGATTACGCGGTCATCGCGTTCGACGTCAAGGCGCCGACGTTCCGGCACAAAGCGTGCGATTTCTATAAAGCGACGCGCAAACCGATGCCCGACGAACTGCGGGTGCAGTTCCCGTACGCCAAAAAAGCCGCCGAAGCGCTCGGTCTGCGGATCGTCGAACTCGAGGGGTACGAAGCGGACGACGTGCTGGGGACGTTTTCGGAACTGTTTTCAAAAGACGGGATCGCCTGCGATCTGGTTACGGGCGACCGCGACAGCTACCAGCTCATTACCGACCGCGTGCGCGTGCTGTACGCGACCGATCGCGGTACCGTCGTAACGGACGAGGCGGCGATCGCCGAAAAATACGGCGTTACGCCGAAGCAGCTCATTGACGTCAAGGCGCTGATGGGCGATTCGTCGGACAATATTCCCGGCGTCGCCGGCATCGGCGAAAAGGGCGCGCTCAAACTGATCGCCGAGTACGGAACGCTCGACGGCGTTTACGAACATTCAGACGAGATCAAAGGCGCGCTGCACGACAAACTGCAAAACGGAAAAGAGTCCGCCTACACCTCGCGCTTTCTGGCGGAGATCGTGAAGAACGCACCCGTCGGGACGGAACTTTCCGACTGCGCGTACCGCGGCGAGAAGACGGAAGCGCTGCGGGAACTGTTTACCGAGCTCGAGTTCCGCAAATTTTTGGAGCAGCTCGACCAAACTTCGCCCGCGCCGGCGGCGGAATGCAGGGAATGTAAAGAATTCCCGCCCTGCGACGCGGAGGTTTTCCGGGGAAAAGCGGTGCTGTTTGCCGCTGCGGAAGAAGACGGCGTAAAACTGTACGACGGGGAAACCTGCGGAAAAGTCGTGCCCGAATCGGCGGCGAAACTGCTTGCCGGAACGGAAAAAACGGTGTGGTGGTCGGTCAAGGACGCGATCGCCGCGTTCCGCGAAAAAGGGATCGCGCTCGGCGGGACGGAGCGGGCGGAAGACGTTTCGCTGCTTGCCTACCTCGCGGCGCTTTCCGACGGCGCGACGACCTACGAGGGTACGGCGTTCCGGCTGACCGGGCAGACCGTGCAGGGCGGGATCGATCCGACGCTTTTGGAAACGATGTGCGAAAAACTGACCGCGATGCTTGCGGGAACGCCGAGAGAAACGCTGTACCGCGAGGTCGAACTGCCGCTGGCGCTGCTGCTTGCGGACATGGAGGGCAGAGGGTTTCTGTTGGACCGCGACGCGCTCGAAACGCTCGGGACGCGGTACGTTTCCGAGATGAAAGAGTTGGAGAGCGCGATCTACGCCGAGGCGGGAAAGACGTTCAACCTCAATTCGCCCGCGCAGCTCGGAACGCTGCTGTTTGAGGAACGCGGGCTGCCGCACGGGAAGAAATTAAAGAGCGGAAAATATTCGACCGACGCGGAGATTCTGGAGGGGCTGGCGGAAATCGATCCGCTGGTACGGATGATTCTGGAATACCGCAAGGTCGCCAAGCTGCAAAGCACCTATATCGAGGGGTTGCGCAAGGAAATTTCGGACGACGGCAGGGTGCATACGACGTTCCGACAGACTTTGACCATGACGGGACGGCTGTCGAGCGCGGAGCCGAATCTGCAGAACATCCCGGTGCGAACCGAACGCGGCAGGGAACTGCGGAAACTGTTCATCGCGCCGGAGGGCAAAAAGCTGATCGACGCGGACTACTCGCAGATCGAACTGCGGCTGATGGCGCATATTTCGGGCGACGAAACGCTGACGCAGGCGTTCCGCGACGGCGCGGACATCCACAGAAGCACCGCGGCGGGCGTGTTCGGCGTCGCACCGGAGGAGGTAACCGACGGGATGCGAAAGTTCGCCAAGACGGTCAATTTCGGCATTCTGTACGGAATGGGCGAGTATTCGCTTTCGAAAGACCTTTCGATCCCGGTGTGGCAGGCGAAACAGTATATCGAACAGTATTTTGCCCGGTATCCGAAGATCCGGGAGTATATGGAAAGCGTCAAAGCGTTCGCGCGGGAGCATCTGTACGTGGAAACGATGTACGGCCGCCGCAGATCCATTCCCGAAATGGCGCAGACCAACAAAACGCGGCTTGCCGCTGCCGAGCGCGTCGCGATGAACACCCCGATCCAGGGTGCCGCCGCCGATCTGATCAAGATCGCGATGGTACGGGTGGAAAAGGCGCTGGAAGCGGCGGGATTGCAGGCGAAGATCGTTCTGCAGATCCACGACGAACTGATCGTGGAGTGTCCCGACGGGGAAGTCGATCGCGCAAAGGAAATTCTTACGCGCGAAATGGAACACGCCGCGGCGCTTTCGGTGCCGCTTGCCGTGGAAGCGGGCGTCGGTCGCTCGTGGGAAGAAGCGCATTAGCAGGTCGCTCGCGTACGCTTCGCGTAGGTCGCGCCTGCGGCGCGGGAGGTCGTTCACATCCGCTTCGCTGACGCGAAGCGTATGTGAACGGGAGGTCGCACGCTTCCGCGTGCGATAGGTTGCTCGCTCGCGCTCGCAATAGGAAGATAGAATCCGAAAGACGCGTACTCTATCAGTCTCGCAAGCTCGACAGCTTCCCCCCGGGGGAAGCCAAGGTCTGACGACAAGAATGCAAAGAAAGAGATTGTTTCCTTTGCCAATCCGACTTTGCGGAGAAACGTCTCACGCTGTACAGGTGTCAAATGCCTTCCTCCGGGAGGAAGGGGGACCGCTTGCGGTGGAAAGAGTA
>JAGHTH010000014.1 GCA_018065365.1 Candidatus Coliplasma caballi | reverse complement strand
GTCTCCAGTCCACAGTCTTACCCGTAGTGTCTCCAAGATACTTCGCCAATTTCGCGGGATAAGTGTCTTTTACGTCGTTCTGGCGGAAGCCGTTGCCCTGCTCGCCGTCTTCGTAGTAACCTTCCAACCCGTATCCATTGGTCATGGAATCGCCAAAGGAGACCAGCACAAGCTTCGGATCTGCTCCAGCGATTACAGCGAACGGCACCGCCGCGAATACCATGCACAAAGCAAGTACCGCTGCAATGATCGAACGCCATTTGGTGTTGTGATTTTTCATCATAACGTGTTTTCCTTTCTTGGTATTTTTTTATTTTTTCTTTTTTATTTTTCTATATATAATAAAGGAAGCATTTCCCCTATTTTCCGATGTTTACGCCCGGATCTTGTGATCCCTGAACTGTGCTTCGAGTTTGCGGTAATCGTGCTTGTTCAAAGCGGTGTACGGGAGTTCCTCCACGAACACGATATCCGCCGGCCGCCCGCGTTCCTCGCAGCGTTCGTTGCAGTACGCAAGCAATTCTTTCCGCACCGCCTCTTTGTCCGCCGCCGGATCGTTCAGCCGCACCACGCCGAGCGGAACTTCGCCCTGTGCGTGATCGGGATCGGGGATCCCCACGACCGCGCATTCCGCGACCGCGCTCTGTTTATTCAGAATCGCTTCGATCGACACCGGGAACACCTTGTGTCCGTCGAACTTGATGATGATTTGCTTGATTCTTCCTTTAATGAATACGAAACCGTCTTCATCAATAAATCCGATATCGCCGGAATGGATCCACGTCGTGCCGTCTTCATGGCGGCGCATGATCAGATCCGTCTCCTCGGGATTGTGGTAATAACCGTACATCATGCTGCGACCGGTCATGCAGATCTCGCCCGACTCGTTGTACCCGAGTTCCTTGTTCGTTTCGGGATCGAAAACCGCCGCCGTCGCCTGCAAAAGCGGGATGCCCGCGCTCGCGTCCTTGTAAACGTTGGAGAAGCACGCCGTTGCCGCGCCGCTCATTTCACTCATACCGTAGCCCTGCGAGAGCGGATATTTCGCGCCGTGGTCGTGCAGGAATTTGTTGAACTTGCCTTCCAGCCCGGCGTTCATCGTTTCGCCGCCGCAGCCGGTGGTCTTCAAGAACGAGAGGTCTTTCCCCTCCATGATCGGATTGCTCATGACCTGTTCGTAGAACGACGGGACCGCCATCATGTGATTCGGTTTGTACTTGCAGATCAGTTTTGCAAGTTCCGCCGGAACGAACTTCGGGATCACGACCAGTTCCCAGCCCTGAACGAGCGGCATATGCACGCCGCAGCCCACGCCGTAGGAAGCGAAGATCGGCATGATCTCCAAAAATCTGTCGCCCGGTTTGATATCCGCGCCGCACGCCCTGAAACTTTCCGCCATCACGTTCAGCCCGTCGTCGCCGAGCATCACGCCTTTCGGCGTTCCGGTCGTACCGCCCGTGTAGGTAATGCAAGCGGCCTTGCCCTCTTTGTACGCCGCTTTCGGTGCTTTCGCGCCCTTGCCGAGCGCCAGCAGGTCTTTCCAATGAAGAATATCCGCGGAATACGCGATCTTCGGCGGTTTGGTAACGATCGTCTGCACCGCTCGTAAGAGCATCGGCGCCGAGGTCGTCGCTTTCGCGATCACGATCTTTTGAACGGGGAGCTTGTCCCGGATCGCCATGATCTTGGGATAAGCCAGATCCAGAATGACCAACAGTTTCGAATTCGCGTCGCTCGCCGCGTCCAGAATGCGATCTTTGTCCATTCTCGGATCGATGAAATTCGCCGTCGCGCCGATTTTGCTCAGCGCGTAGAGGGAACAGATCGATTCCGGCGTGGTCGGCAGCACGAACGACACCAGGTCGCCTTCCCGTACGCCGATTCCGTAGAACGCGTCCGCAAGAGTGTCGATTCTTTTCAGTAATTCCGCGTACGAAACGATTTTCCCGAAAAAGTAGAGCGCGCTGGCATCGCGTCGTTCCGAACACACCTCGCAGATCGCTTCGTAGATCGTGCGGCAGGGGATCGTCATCTCACGCGATTTCAGAGGATAATGCTTGAGCCACGGTTTTTCTTCTGAGATCAGCATAAAACTTTCGTCCTGTCTTTATTTTTATTCCGCACGTCAAATCTGCGTTCGTGCATTCCTGCGAAAAAGGGCAAAACGTAGCGTAATAAACGGAACAGATGAAGTCTGGTCATTCGTATAGACACTACGCTGACTTTACCTTAAATCACACTATACTATATCACATTTTGCCGCGAAAATCAAGGGGTTTTCTTATTATTTTGTAAAAAGTTGTTTTTT
>JAGHTH010000068.1 GCA_018065365.1 Candidatus Coliplasma caballi | reverse complement strand
GTACAACTGCCGATAAAATAAGAAAAGAAATGACCCGCTGAAAATGAAAAACTTTTCAGCGGGTATCTTTTGCGCCGCGAGCAACGGCGCGATTTTTTATGCAAATTTTTCCCCCACCCGCAAAGCAACGCGCAAGCCGTCCGGTATGCTCGCGGGCAGGATATATTCGCTTGTGGTGTGTGCGCCGCCGCCGTAAACGAGTCCGACGCGGACCGCCGGGATGCCCATAGACAGCGGCAGGTTACAGTCGGTCGAGCCCGGTTGTCTTTCCGGGACGGGCAAGCCGTCAAAGCAGGATTCGCAGAGAACGGCAAGACGCTCCTGCTTTTCCTTATCCACGCGCCCGCAGGGACGGATGCCGACGGTTTCGGCTTTGTCCGGGAACTTTTGCAGAATTTCCTGCATCTGTGCCCGCATCCCGTCCAACGAATCGGCGTTGCTCGAGCGAAATTCATAGGACATCTCCGCGTGCGCGGCGATCGCGTTGACCGACGTTCCTCCGGAGATCAAGCCGAAATTGTAGGTTGCTTCCGGCCATACGCGCTGCGCGTCCAACGCGGCGATCACGTTCCCGAGGATTGCGATGGCGTTCGGCTTTCCGAAGTCGCGGTAGGAATGTCCGCCCTCGGTATCGCAGGTGATACGATACCGTTCGGAGCCGACCGCGACGGTGTTGATCTTGTCAAGGTAGCTGTCAAACGACACGACGGCGCGAAGCGTTTCGCCGTAATCGCGCATCAGCTGCCGACACCCTTTTAAGTTGCCGCCGCCTTCTTCGCCGACGTTGGCGGCAAAGAGAAGCGGAATGTTTCGCTTTTTCGCGTACAGCGCGGCGTACAGCAGCATCGCAACGTGTACCGTATCGTCTCCGATCCCGGGGCAGATACTCTTTTCTCCGTTTTCCACCCAATCAAGCGGCGTTTCGATCGGAAACACGGTGTCCAGATGCGCCATGAGCAGCGTTTTCGGCTGTTCTCCGGTCGAAAAGACAACGTTGCCGACAGCGTCCGTGTGCGGATCAAAGCCGTGCTCTTTCAGCCATTCCGTAACGAATGCGGCGCGTTGTTCTTCCCTGTGGACCGGCGCCGGAATGGCACAGAGGCGTTTGGTCAACGCGAGGACTTCGCCGGAATATTGTTTAACGAACGATTCCATTTTATTCTAACTCCAGAAAAGCGTTGATCTTCGGAATCATCTGCGCTTTCATCGAGGGAATGGTTTCGGGTGTCGTCCAGCTGCACCAATAGGTATAGCCGCCCATTTTCAGCGAGCGCGGCGTTGCCATATAGCTGTAATAGCCGTCGCATTGATCCAGCGGGATCGTTTTGACGCCCGTAAAGGTCGAACGCAGCCAGGTCGCCATTTCGGTCAAACTCTCGCCGGGAACGCCGACGAACAGGTACGGGCCGAAACGGACGATCGGAATTTCGATCGCGACTTCCCTCTTTTGCAGTTCTTCGTCGGTAAACCCGCAGATCGACGTCGCCATCATGCGATTGTACATCGCTTTCCAATAGTCATCGACCGCTTTTTTGACCAGATACGCGGGCTGATTCTGCGCCATCGCGTCCTCGAATTTCTTCTTTGCGGCGTCGATCAGCGGCTGCTGACCGTTGTTTGCGTTTTCGATCGAGGTCGGCATATCATCACGCATCGGAACGGTTACCGTAAAGGTGTCCGTACGCAGAAAATCGGAGTTCGGCATGGCTTTCTTTCCCTGTTCAAACGCCTTTTCCATTTTCTCGGCAAACCAGTTTCCGAGCCGCTGGCATTCTCTGTCGCTCGCTTCAAAGTCGTCGATGCCGTCGTATCCTTTTTTGGAAGAAAGGTCTCCGCAGGGACCGTTCAGATACATCGACATTCCGCCATAGTCCTGTTCCAGACGGGTGGAAAGATAACCCGGCCAGTCGAAATCATAATGGTACATCGCCGCTTTTCCCCGGACGGGACGCAGTTCAAACAGAACGCCGACGTCGGGGTGCGCCGCGAAGCGCGTTACGGTACCGATCGTCTTCCCGTCTTCCCCGATAAAGCGGAACAGGTACGCTTTGGGATCGTTCATATTGTCAAAATAGATCGGCTTGTCGAACACGGGCAGGTCGGGACGGTATTCGCGAAGCAGCATGATCGCTTTGTTCTGCGTGCAGGGGCGGCCTTTCTCATCAAAGGTCATGCCCGTCCACACCGTAACGCCGCCCAAGCCCTCGACGTATTGTTCCCGGTTGAACGTACACTCATCGCCGAAGTCCGCTTCCATGACCTCAACGGAACAGGGAACGGCTTTTTTGATGAACGCCTGCAATTCCGGGATCGCACGTTCGATGACGGAGTCGATCGCGGTGTGCATCAGTTCCGCGGAGGGCGCGGCATGCACCTGCAATTCGTGGAAAATGATGCTCTTTTCGGGGATTCCCGTTGCGGCGGCAGCGGCGACGCGGAACTTTTTCGCGTCGCACCCGAAGGTTCCGAGCGTGTCAAACGCGCAGATCAACAGTTTTTCTTCGCCGCTCTCAAGATAAAGGCAGCGCGCGTAAAGTTCGGTGTGGAACGGCCAGCGCGGCGTAAACGTGCCGCGCAGAGGAATTTTCGTAAAGCTGACTTTCAACATTTTGCTTTCTCCTCAATTTTCTATTCTGTAAAGTTTCGCGGAATGTACGGTAAACTCATCCGCAGACCAGAACAGTCCCGTTTTGTGTTCGCCGCAGATCATCGTCAGTTTGCAAAGTCGTGTCTGTCTGCCCTCGGATACCCCCGCAATCACGGTCGCGGCAGCGGCGCTGTCCACGCGGAAGATCAATTCGTTCTGCGCGAGCATTTCCCCTTTCGCTTCGAGGTCAAGTTCCAGCACGAACGAGCCGGCAACCGAGGAATACGGATGCACGATGCCGGGCTCTCTGACGTCAAACGTCAGCACTTCGGTCAGGATATCGTTGCCGCGTTTGTACGTTTCGTCGGGACGTTCTCCCAGACGCAGACGCAAGAACGCTTTGGTATGCAAGGCGAAGCGGCAGATATGTTCGGCGCAGCGCACCAACTCGGCGCGGGACAGGCGACCGTCGGCAAGCGCCTCGGGAAGATCGTCCTCACGGGTGGAAGCGTCCGGCGTAACCATGTACAGATCGTTCTGTGCTTTGACCATACGGTGCAGAGAAGTCATATTGCACTCGCCCGCTTCGTCGGCGTTGACCTTTGCCCACCAGTCCGTCATGACGATGCCGTCGAATCCCCATTCTTCCCGGATCAGTTCTCCCGTCAGATCGGGATTGCAGGCAGACCACACGCCGTTGACCGGGTTATACGAGGTCATGATCGACCTGCAGCCGCCCTCTCTGACCGCGATCTCAAACGCCTTGACGTAGAGTTCACGGGCGCAGCGTTCGGACATGACGGCGTTGGTCCCGTGGCGGTTGGTCTCCTGGCTGTTTCCGAAGAAATGCTTGACGGTACCGCAGGCGCCGACGGCGTTCAGACCGCGCAGCGCGGCGGCGCAGATTTTGCCCGTCAGCACCGGGCATTCGGAGAAATATTCAAAGTTTCTGCCGCCGAGCGGATGCCGATGAAGGTTAATGCCAGGACCGAGGATCGTGTCGATGCCGTAAAGCCGGTTTTCAATGCCTTCCAGACGGAACAGTTTTTCAATCAGCGGAACGTTCCACGTGCAAGCAAGCAGCGTTCCGTTCGGAAGCGCCGTCGCTTTCGCGTTTTCGTTGGTTAAACGAACGCCGGAAGGACCGTCGGTCGAACACATCAGCGGAATGCCCAGATCAAGAAGTTCTTTCGTAACGCCGCCGAACGCGGAAGCCGAGCCGGCGGTTACTTTCGGGGAGTTCATTCCCTCTCCGCGCACCATACAGATCAGCTGCTCGTCGGGGATCTGCGCAAGGAACTCATTCATTCCCGCCTTGCCGTCCGCCACGTCAAAAAGTTTGATCCCGCGGTCTCCCGTATAATCCGCGCAGGGCGGACAGACGGAAGCGGGTTGCTCTTTCCGAGGCGGTGTCGGCTGCATTCCGCGGTTGGTCAGACGGTCAAACGGTTTTTCGGGCGCGAGAAGCTGTCTGCAGCGCTTGAAAATTCGTTCTTCAGAAGTAAACGACAGAACGTTTTCCGCGTTTCGCACGTCGGTACCGACGTAAACGCGATAGGTCCCTTTTTCCATCAGCCAGACGTTCCGCGCGTCGTCGTAGGAACATAGTTCATCGGCGCGGACGTTCAGCACGAGCGTTTCCGTTTCGCCGGGTTTCAGTTCTCTCGTCTTACCAAACGCGATCAGTTTCCGCGCGGGATTGCCGATCCCGTCGTTCGGCGCTTCGAAATACGCCTGCACGACCTCTTTGCCCGGTTTGTTCCCGGTGTTGCGGACGTCCGCGCAAAGCGTCAGCACCGCGCCGTCGAAAATTGCCTGCGTGCAGGTCGTTTCAAACGCGGTATAGGAAAGCCCGTACCCGAACGGGAACAGCACGCGGTCTTTCGCAAAGGTTTCGGAATAGCGATAGCCGAGGTAGATATCCTCGGTATAAACGTTTTCTTTCGGATCGCCGAAATGTCCCTCCGCGGGATAATCGGCAAGCGTCTGCATCGCGGTGTCGGCAAGTTTTCCGCAGGGGGTTACTTTTCCGGTCAGCAGGTCGGCGCAGGCGTTGCCGCCCTCCATACCGCCCTGCCAGAGAATCATTGCCGCGGACACGGGGTAAGTATTCATCCACGAAAGGTCGATCAAGCTGCCGATATTCAACAGCACGCAGACCTTCCGGAAGCATCCGGTGAGCAAGCGGATGTTTTCTTCCTCGGTTTCCGTGAGGAAGAAACTGCCTTTTTTGATCGTGCAGTCGCGGTCTTCCCCTGCCGTTCTGCCGACAATGTACAGCGCGGTTTCATTGCGTTTTGCCGCTTCCGAAGCGTCTTTTTCGGCGATCGGCATTTCCTCTTGATTCCACGGACAGAACCAGCCGTTGCCCCGGTCGATCGGGTTTTTCGCGATCCACGCGTCGTAGATCGCTTCCACGGTCTCGTCCAGTCTGACACCGGCGTTTTTGAGTCCGTCGCGGATGTTCACCACGTAAGGCGCGTTGACTTTTCCGCCGGAGCCCGTGCCGCTCTTGATGTAATCGGTCTGCATTCTGCCGAACAGCGCGACCGGTTTGGAAAGGTCCAGCGGCAGTGTATCCCGGTCGTTTCTCATCAACACCGCACCCTCGGCGGCTGCAACGCGGGAAAGGCGGCGCGTCGGCTCCAAGGAGCCGGGCTTCTGCCAATATCCCGGGCGTAAAACGTCCTTGCGCAGCGCAAAGCACGCTTCGTGGGCGCACTCCTGCAATTTTTGCACGGAATCTTTGTCGAAAAACGCCGTATAAGGATTGCCGACCGGCGATTTGCCGAGGTAGGTTTCCAGCCACGTCGCCGCGATCAGATAACTGCCGAGCGCGGAGTGGTGGCAGCCGTCGTCGGCGTAAAGATTGATTTCGGGATATTTGTTTCCGCAGATCTTATACGCCGTCGCGACCGGCGCGTACGGGATGAAGAAGCGTTCGGAAAGCGTTTGGTACACTTGTTCCTGGCTGCCGTTTCCTTTCTGCGGGTCGGTCGGATCGTTGGAAGCGGCGTAACGCGCGTAAAACAGCGTCTTTGCGCCGTTCTCGGCGATCAGCGGCAGAATGGTTTTGACGGCTTGCGTCGTGTCGGGAAGATTGATCTTCTGTGCTTCCTGCAAAACGACATAGTCAAACGCTTCCTCTTTCAGAATGCGGCGGAGCTTCTGCCCCCGCTCGTGTTCGGGGCTGGCAAATTCGTGCAGGAACGCCGATCCGTTCGTGCAGTAACGCACCTTGACCGGAACGCCCGCGGCGCGCGCCATCGCGCGAAATTTCAAAGGACAGCCGTTAAAATAGGTCGTCGAGTTGCCGACGAACAGGAATGAAAGGGCGTTTTCGGGAAAAGCGGGTTCCTCACAAAGCGTAAAGGTCAGCGTTTCGCCGCCGTCGGAAACGTAGAATTCCCGGTCGGGCGTCATGGTCGCATTGTAAAGCATCGCGTCGCCCATGATCTCGGAAAACGCTTCCTGCAAAGAAGGGTCCGCACCCTGTCCGAACGAAACCATCAGTCCGTGCGGCGGGATGAATACCTGCGTCTGCGGACTGCCTTTTACGTTGTCTTTGTTGCCGTACAGGCAGAGACCGAACTCGGTCAGAATGCCGCTCTCGTCGAACAGAAATAGTTTCTGATCGAAAAACTGCTTTTCCACGGCGAGAATTTTCCGCGGAGTGTTTTCGGGGTTGCGAAAAACGGTTACGCCGCTTCCCGCAAGAACTTCCGCTTTGTCCGGTCGGATCGTGAACTGTTTCATATCCTGGCTCCTTTTTTTCAGTCGTTGCCGCAGACGATCACGCAATCGCTCTCCGGCTTTTGATTCTCGTCGCGGATGATCTCGCCGATCGAATCGGCGATAATCGTTCCGTGAATCGGGTTTTTGACGCTGTCGATATGGCCGCGCACCGTCGCGTCAACCGTGCAGTATTCAAACGCGAGGTCGCAGTTTTTCATCGTGCAGTCTTCCAGCACCAACCCCTCGCAATAGCAGAGCGGCTGCGTTCCCTCGATCGTGCAGCGCACGAGCCGCAGATTTTTGGAGTACCACGCGAGGTATTCGCCCTTGATGACGCTGTCATAAACCGTTACATTTTCGGTATGCC
>JAGHTH010000082.1 GCA_018065365.1 Candidatus Coliplasma caballi | reverse complement strand
TATTCTGTGCTTTGCGTAAATTTGCCATAGCAAACGGCAAGAAACAAGGCGCCCTTTTCAAGGGAGCTGGCGAGCGCAAAGCGCGAGACTGAGGGATGATTTACTGTTTCTATCATCCCGCAAAGCCATTGTTTTGCATAAACAGTTCTTTCAGAAAGCCATCCCTCAGTCGCCTGCGGCGACAGCTCCCTTGGGAAGGGCGCCGTGGTGCCGACAATTTGCTATGGCAATCTTACGGGAGGCAAAATCTCGGGCAAATTGTGCTATGCGCGATTTGCAAAGCGCCGCGTATAACGCTCGGACAGAGCACGTGCCCGTAGGGATTGTGTGGGAAGGGCGCCTTGTTTCTTGCCGTTTGCTATGGCAAATTTACGCAAAGCAAAGAATAGAATCGGAAGCAAGAAAACGCGTTTTCCTGCCTCAACTTTTCATATTGCGAGCGAACGCGAGCAACCTATCGCACGCGGAAGCGTGCGACCTCCCGTTCACAGACGCGAAGCGTATGCGAACGACCTCGCGCCTACGCAGTAGGCGACCTATCTCCCTTTGGGAGATTCCCGCTACAACAGCTTATAGTTCCCCTCGCCGATACACTCGCGGATGCGGAACAGGAGTTCCTTGGTGGGCGAGCAGGTCAGGTCCTTGCGGACGCGGCGGGGTTTGTGGGTGTCGTCGATGATCGTTACGCGGTAGTCGCCGGGGTACTCTTTCAGAATGCCGAGCGCTTCGTCCAGATAGGCGATGTTGTCGATGTCAAACCGCAAGTACAGTATAAGCGACGTTTTGACGTATTTTATGTCCGGAATGGAAATATCTTTCAAAATCATCTGCGCCGTCGGCGGTGTGTCTTCGCTTTCGCTCTCTTTGACCGACGCCTGCCCGTAAAAATCGTAGATGCCGCCGACTTTTGGCATGAATTTTGTAACGACGCGGCGGGACGCTTCGGGGAACAGCACCATGTCCAACTCGCCCGCGCGGTCCTCGGCGCGCAAGAACGCCATCGGCTCGCCTTTTTTGGTTTTGAGGGCGCGGTAGGAAGTGATCTGCCCGACGAAATGCACGTCGCGGCTCTTGCTGCCGGCGGGATCGCCCTCGACCAGATGGAACAGTTCGCGCGAGTTGATCGCGCCGACGTGGCGGGCAAACTCGTTGTATTCGTCCAGCGGGTGTCCCGTAAAGTACAGCCCGGTCAGCGTCCGTTCGTCCTGCAAGCGCACCTCGATCGGTACCGTTTCGACCGAGTTGAAGACGCCGGTGGTGTCGTCCTTGACCGGATCGGCGTCGAACATTCCGATCTGCCCCTCGGACTGTCTGCCTTTTAACTGCGCCTTGATGAAAAATTCATCGGTAAAGAGCCCGAGCATCGCGCCGCGGTGTCCGAACGAGTCCATCGAGCCGGAACGCACGAGGGCTTGCGCGATGCGGGTGTTGGTGTAGGCGCGGAGCCGCCCCATAAAGTTCGCGACGCCGGTGTATTCGCCCGCGCGGCGTTCCTCGACGATCCGGGAGGCGAAAAGCGCGCCGATCCCTTTGATCGCGGCGAGTCCGTAGCGGATGTCGTTCCCTTCGGCGACGAAATCGACTTCGGAACGGTTGATGTCCGGCCGCAGCATCCGGATCCCCATTTGCTCACAGTCAAACGCGTAGTCGCGGATCTTTTCGAGCGCGCCCGCGACGGTGTTGATCAGAGCGCACATATAGATCTGCGGGTAATGGGCTTTGAGATAGGCGGTGCGGTAGGAAACCACGGCGTACGCGACGGCGTGGGATTTGTTGAACGCATATTTCGCAAATTCGCTCATCTGCTCGAAGATCGCTTCCGCGACCGATTGTTCGATTCCGTTTTCGGCGCAGCCGCTCAGAAAGGCGGTCTTTTCTTTTGCCATCGCGTCGGCTTTCTTTTTTGCCATCGCGCGACGCACGACGTCGGCGTGTCCGAACGTGAAACCTGCGAGCGAGCGGCAGACCTGCATGACCTGCTCCTGATAGAGCATACAGCCATGCGTGCCTTCGAGGATCGGGCGCAGGGCGGGGGTCAGGTAGGTCGTTTTTTCGGGGCTTTTGCGGTTCTGCAAGAACGTTTCGATCGACAGCGCGGGTCCCGGTCGGTACAGCGAGATGACCGAAACGATGTCCTCGATGCAGCGCGGCTGTAACTTTTGCAGCAGCGAGCGCATTCCGCGGCTTTCTAATTGGAACAAGCCGAGGGTGTTGCCGGACGAGAGCAGTTTGTAGGTCGCTTCGTCGTCTTTGGGGATCGTTTCGAGGTCGAAATCGGGGTTGACGGTGCGGCGGATCTGTTTTTGCGCGTCGTCGAGAATGGAAAGGTAACGCAGACCGAGAAAGTCGATCTTCAACAGACCGAGGTCCGCGACGGTGGTCATGGTGTATTGCGTAACCGTAACGTTGTCGTTGACGGAAAGCGGCAGGTAGTGCGTCAGCGGCTTGTCCGTAACGACCACGCCCGTCGCGTGTGTGGAAAGGTTGCGCGGTCTGCCCTCTAATTTGCGGGCGATGTTGATCAGCCGCGTAACTTCCGGATCGTGTTCGGCGCGGTCGCGGAGCGCTTCGCTCTCGTCGAGGGCGTTTTGCAGCGTTACGCCGAGGTATTTCGGTACCAGCCGCGCGATCGCGTCCACGTCCTGCGGCGTCATTCCGAGCACGCGCCCGGCGTCGCGCAGGGCTTGCTTGCACGCCATCGTTCCGAACGTAACGATCTGCGCGACGTGGTCTTTGCCGTACTTTTCGATCACGTAGGCGATCACTTCGGCGCGGCGTTCGTCCGCAAAGTCGATGTCGAAATCGGGCATACTCACGCGTTCGGGGTTGAGGAACCGCTCAAACAGCAGTCCGAACGGCAGCGGATCCACGTCCGTGATGCCCAACAGGTACGCCGCCAGACTGCCGACGCCGGAGCCCCTGCCGGGGCCGACCGGGATCTTCATCCGCTTGGCGTAATGCACGAAGTCCCACACGATGAGGTAGTAATCGGAAAAGCCCATCTCGCGAATGACGCGCAGTTCGTAGTCCAGGCGCGTTTCGTAGTCGTAGCCGTCCGTGAGGAAGTTCCCGTCGCGGCGGGCTTTCAGTCCGTCGAGGCAGAGCGCGCGGAGGTATTCGTCGGCGCTTCTTCCGTCGGGGGTGGGATAGACGGGCAGGTGATAGGTGTCAAAGGAAAAGGAAAAGTCGCACGCTTCGGCGATCACTTCGGTATTCGCGATCGCTTCGGGCAGGTCGCGGAACAGCGACGCCATTTCGGAGGGCGTTTTGAGGTCGCATTGACCGCCGTCGGCAAGCGCGCCGTCTTCCACGGTCGCGCCGTCCCGGATCGCGTTCAGCACGCGGCGCAGTTCGGCGTCTTCTCTCGAAAGGTAATGCACGTCGTTTGCCGCGACGGGCGGGATGTGTAATTCGCGGGAAAACTCCGCCAGCGTTTCGTTGACGGCGCGTTCGCCGGCAAGTCCGTGGCGCTCGATTTCGAGGTAAAAATTGCCTTTGCCGAACGCGGACGCGTACCACAGAGCGAGTTCGCGGGCTTTGGAACGGTCGCCGGCGCGGATCGCGCGCGGAATTTCCCCCTCGGCACAGCCGGAGAGGGCGATCAGCCCGTCGTGCAGGCGCGCGAGCGTTTTGTGATCGACCGCGGGCAGTTCGTTCTGCGACGTGCGCGCAAAGGAGCGCGAGATCAGTTCGGAAAGGTTTTCGTAGCCGGTTTGGTTTTTGACCAGCAGAACGAGGTGCGCGGGGCGGCGGTCGGCGGGAATGCCGTCTTCGGCATCGGGGATCACGCAGATCTCGCAGCCGATGATCGCCTTGACTCCCTCGGCTTTGCACGCCTTGAAGAACGCGACGGCGCCGTAAAGCGCGCCGAAATCGGTCAGCGCGACGGCGTTCATACCTGCTTCCCGGACGGCTTTCGGGATGTCTTCGATCCGGCACGCACCGTCGAGCAGGGAATATTCACTGTGTAGGTGCAGGTGAGTGAAAGACATAGGAAACCTCACGGAAAGGCGAAATTTGAAGGGGGTGATTTTCAGGTCGCTTTCGGATCTTCTTTTGCCAATTCGACCAGCTTCTGCAAGCGGTGGTTCAGCCCGCTTTTGCTGATCGGGAACGGGGAGAGGCGGGCAAGTTCGGAAAGGTTGGCTTCGGGGTGGGAAAGGCGCAGGTTTGCCGCCGCCTGCAATTCGTCCGAAAGGAGCGGGAATTTGTTGTCGCTTTGCAGCTTGCGGATCGCGTTTAGCTGCACGGCGGAAGCGCCGGCGGTGCGGTTGAGGTTGGCGGTTTCGGCGTTGACTTTTCTGTTCAGCTCGCCGCGGAACTGTTTATCGACCTGCACTTCCATCATGCGTAAGGAATAGCGCGTCGCGCCCATTAAAGAAACCACGTCCGCGACGTCGTCGGTTTTTTTGAGGTAGATCAGGTTGCGCCCTTTGGAGCGGGTAACTCTGGCGTTCAGACCGGCGTCGCAAAGCACGTCTTTGACGTATTCCGCGTAGTCGTCGTAGAACGTAAACGTCAGAAGCGGCTCTTTCTCGGGCGGCGCAAGATAGCCGAACCGAAAGAACACCCCGCGCAAAAACGAGCCGCGGCAGTTCTCGCAGACGCTATGGAACGGCTGCGCTTCGTACCCGTCGGAGCAGGCAAGCATACAGCATTCTTTTTTGAAACCCAGCGTTTGCAGATGCAGTTTCAGTTCGGACGAAAAAGACATAAATTTCTAACTCCTAACTCCTAACTCCTAACTTTTACAGGATTCTCACTTCCGGCTCCAAATGAACCCCGAATTTTTCGTTGACGCGCGATTGCACGAGCGCGATCAGCGTTTTGACGTCGGACGCGGTGGCGGAGCCGGTATTGATGACAAAACCGGCGTGCTTTTCGGACACCTGCGCGCCGCCGACGGTCAGCCCTTTCAGCCCCGCCTGCTCGATCAGCGCGCCCGCGAAATAGCCCTCGGGGCGTTTGAACGTACTGCCGCAGGAAGCGTATTCGAGCGGCTGCTTGGCGCGGCGGGCTTCCATGTTGTGTTCCATTTGCGCGGTCAGTTCGTCGGTGTCCGCGTCGGGACAATCGAACGTGGCGGAGAGCAGGAACAGTTCCTTTTCCATAAACAGACTGCGGCGGTAGCCGAGCTGCAAATCACTCGCGGGCAGAACGAACGGATCGCCGTCGCGGCTGCAGACCGTTACTTCCGAAAGGACGTCGCTGATCTGTCCGCCGTAGGCGCCCGCGTTCATGAACACGCCGCCGCCGACCGTTCCCGGAATGCCGTAGGCGAACACCAGCCCGCCTTTTCCGCGGTCTTTTGCGAAACGGGAAAGCGCGGTCAGCGAAACGCCGCAATCGGCGCGGATCTTTCCGTTTTCGAGCGCGATGCCGCGAACGCCGCCTGTGAGGATCACGCTGCCGTCGAAGCCCTCGTCGGAGAACAGGACGTTGGAGGCGTTGCCGATCACGAGCAGCCGCTCGCCGCGGCTCATGCGCAGCGCGGTCAGAAGCTCGGCGCGGTTTTCGGGTTTGTATAGCGTTTTGACGTTCCCGCCGACTTTCATCGACGTGTAGGGCGCGATTTGCACGTTTTCCAGAACGATCATGGTGGCACTCCTGTTTGGGTATAGTAAGAACATTTTATTACAGTATATATTAT
>JAGHTH010000215.1 GCA_018065365.1 Candidatus Coliplasma caballi | reverse complement strand
GCCGGCGTCCTTGTTGCGAGAGCGGACGGAAACCGTGCCGTTTGCCGCTTCCTCGTCGCCGATGACGAGCATATAGGGGATCTTCTCAAGTTGCGCTTCGCGGATCTTGTAGCCGATCTTTTCCGAGCGGGTATCCACTTCGACGCGGAAACCGGCGGCGGTCAGTTTGTCTTTGACCGCGTAAGCGTAGTCGTTGTGGCGGTCTGCGATGGGCAGGATGCGCACCTGTTCGGGAGAAACCCAAAGCGGAAGCGCGCCCGCGAAATGTTCGATCATATACGCCAGCGTGCGCTCGAAGCAGCCCAGCGAGGTGCGGTGGATAATATAGGGGTACTTCTGCGTGTTGTCGGAGTCGGTGTATTCCATGCCGAACTTCTTGGCGAGCAGCATGTCGATCTGGATCGTTACGAGCGTGTCCTCTTTGCCGTACACGTTGTGGTACTGGATGTCGAGCTTCGGCCCGTAGAACGCCGCCTCGTCGATACCGATCGTGTAGTTGACACCGAGGTGGTCAAGAATGTTGCCCATGACGGTCTGCGCTTCGTTCCATTGTTCCGCCGTGCCCTCGTACTTGTTGCCGGGGTTTGCGGGATCCCACTGGGAGAAGCGGAAGGTGCAGTCGTCCAGAAGACCGACGGTGTCCAAGAAGTATTTCGCGAGTTCGAGGCAGCTCTTGAACTCCTCCTCGAGCTGATCGGGACGCAGGATATAGTGTCCCTCGGAGATCGTGAACTGGCGGACGCGGATCAGACCGTGCATCTCGCCGGAATCTTCGTTGCGGAACAGCGTGGAAGTTTCGGTCAGGCGCATCGGCAGGTCGCGGTAGGAACGCTTCTTCGCGAGATAGACCTGGTACTGAAACGGGCAGGTCATCGGACGCAGCGCGAAGCATTCTTTCGTCTCGTCGTTGGGGTCGCCGATGACGAACATTCCGTCGAGGTAGTGATCCCAATGTCCCGAAATGCGATACAGGTCGCGCTTTGCGACCAGCGGCGTTTTGGACAGGATGCAGCCCTTGGACTGTTCGTAGTCTTCCACCCAGCGCTGCAGGAGCTGGATCACGCGGGCGCCTTTCGGCAGCATGATCGGCAAGCCCTGGCCGACGTAATCGACCGTCGTGAAATATTCAAGTTCTCTGCCGAGCTTGTTGTGGTCGCGGGACTTTGCTTCCTCCTGCGCGGCAAGGTATGCTTCGAGTTCCTCTTTGGACTGGAACGCCGTGCCGTAAATGCGGGTCAGCATTTTGCGCTTGGAGTCGCCGCGCCAATAGGCGCCGGTCGCGCTCGTCAGTTTGAACGCTTTGATCTTTTTGGTGTACGCTACGTGAGGGCCTGCGCAGAGGTCGGTAAACTCGCCCTGTTTGTAGAAAGAGAGTTCCGCGTCTTCGGGCAGGTCGTTAATCAGCTCGATCTTGTAGGGCTCGTCTTTCATCAGTTCGAGCGCTTCCGCACGGGGAAGTGTGAAGCGTTCGATTTTGAGGTTTTCCTTGATGATCTTCTTCATCTCGGCTTCCAGCGCCCCAAAGTCGCCGGAAGTGAACGGTTTGCCCTCGCAATCAAAATCGTAGTAAAAGCCATTGTCAATCGCAGGACCGATGGCAAGTTTCGTGTTGGGATACAGGCGTTTGACTGCCTGTGCGAGAACGTGCGAGCAGGAGTGCCGCATCGTTCGGAGTTCGTCGTAAATCACGTCGCTCATGGTTTTTTACTCCTTTCTGAAGAGTTTTATATTGATTATGCGTGTGATCGTTGTTTTATCATTTCGGAAATACGGACTTCGGGATCGGCTCGTCGCCGGACAGGATCGCTTTCGCTTTTGCCGCCGCGCCGACGCAAGGGTGCGTGTCGGGATAGAGCAGCGTAGCCTGCGCGGGAACCCGTTCCGCCAGAAAGGCGCGGGAATACGGATCCCTCGCGACACCGCCGGAGAGCGCGACGCGGAACGCGGCACCGTTCAGGTACCTGCCCGCGCACTCGATCAGCTCGACGATGTAGGAAAGGTTGTCCTCGACGATTTTCCGTGCCGCGGCGTCGCCTTTCTGCGACGCTTCAAACACCAGCGGCGCGAACGCCGCAAACTGATCCTTGGAGTAGCCGTTGATCTCCATAATATGATCGTGGCAGCAGCCGTCGAAGCGGGCGTTCAGCGTGTCCGCCAGATAGCCCGACTCGTCGCGTCCGTCCATTGCACGAAAAACGTGCGCGAACGCGGCTTTGCCGATCTCATAGCCGTTGCCCCGTAAATCGAATTGTCCGCATCCGCCGATCCGGAAGATCTGCCCGCCTTTTTTGACGAAGCAGGAAGATCCCGTTCCGCAGATGACGCATACGCCGTCGCCTTCGGGGAATGCGGCGTACAGAACGTTGATGCCGTCATGAGATGCCCCGCAGGACGCCCCCGGGAAAGAGGTTTGCAGCGAAGCGGTCAACGCTTCGGAATACCCCTTGACAGAAGCGCCTGCGATGCCCGCGAATACCGCGGCGATCTCGCTTTTATCCACACCCGCCTGTCTGACGGTCTCCTCAAAGCATTCCGTAACCAAGCGAACGGAGGTATCGAAGCCCACGTCGCCCGGGTTGGAGCGCGGAAACCGTAATTGCAGGACGGGGTTTAAGGATAAGTCGGTCAGAACGACGGCGGTTTTCGTCCCGCCGCCGTCTGCGCCAAGCAGATACGTTCTCATTTCTTTTCGAGAAGTTCCTTGATCTCGCCGAGCACCGCGAGGGTCTTTTCCTCGGTGGTGGGTTCAGCGGGTGCGGCAGGTTCCTCGGGCTTCGGCTCTTCTTCCTTCTTCTTCAGGTCGTCCATCTTCTTCTGGAACTTCATCGCTGCGCGGATGATGACGAACAAGGTCAGCGCGACGATGAGGAAGTCGATGACGGCAGACAGGAAAGCGCCGTAACGGATCGCGACTTCGGCAGCGGTCTCGGTGCCTTCCGCATCGACGACGGCTTCGGTCAGAACGACTTTCAGATCCGCGAGGTCGGACGTGTTGCAGATCTTGCCGATCACGGGCATCAGGATGTCATTGACCAGAGAGGTAACGATCTTGTTGAACGCGCCGCCGATGATGACACCGACTGCCATGTCCAGAATGTTGCCTTTGGTAATGAACGTCTTGAAATCGTGGAAGAAACCGGGTTTCTTGGATTTTGCCATGATATGTACCTCCTTCTTTTATTCCTTGATGGCAGCGTTGAGCTTGCCAAGAAGTTCGTTTACGTCGGTCCCGTGGGCTTCGCACGCCTGTTCGATGCTTTCGCCGCGGGAGTGCGGGCATCCCAAGCAATGCATTCCGATTGCAAAGAAATATTCCGCGAGATCGGGGTGCTGATCCAGCACTTCGCCGACCAGCATGTCTTTTGTGATTTTCATGTGAAAATCCTCCTTTATGATTGTTTTTTTATTTTTTCAGAAAGAACAGCCGGATCTGCCAGAGGAGATGCGCGCCGAGAACGGCGCCGAGCGACAGAAGCAGCGATTTCCCGTTCGGCAGAACGAGCGACATCCCGTTCCGCAGCGGCGGGATCAAGAGGAAGAACGCGAACGCCGCGGCGAGCGCGGGAAGCAGCAGCCACAGGCGTTTCTGCCCGAATTTTCCGGTGCGGAAGATTCCGGCATCGCGGCATCCGACGCAGGCAAACAGGAATTGCGAGAGCGTGTAGCCGAGCATGACCGCGGTCGTGTCCGCTCCGAAGAAGAACGCCGCGAGCAGCGCGATCGCCGCACAGCCGGCGGAAACCGCCGCGTCGATCAGTTCCGCTTTGTCGGGGAGTCCGTCCCTGCGAGGCTGGGCGGATTCCAATACCTGTCTGCGATCGAGCGGCACCGCCGCGAACACCAAAGCGATCGCAAAGCAGGGGAAGATCGCGCCGAGCAGGATTTCCTGCACGCGCATCGCGGGCGTCCCGAGCAAGCTCGTTACGAACAGCAGTAAAAACAGAGTGAAGAAGCCGCGGAGTGTGAACGTCCGCATTTTCGCGAGCCGCAGACAGACGGCTTTCGCGTGCGTTACGCCGGAAACCAGCGTGGAAAGTCCGCCGCTTTGCAATAACACGTCGGCGGATTCGCGCAGCGCGTCGCAGGAAGACGTCGGAACGATCGAAACGTCCGCGTCCTTGACGAGCGGCAGTTCTTCCTGTCGCTCCGCCGTAACGGCGACGGTGTGTCCGAGTTCCTTTTCGACGTTCAGCACGGTGTGCCATTGTTCGTCGGTCGGCTCGAGGAACACGCGGTAGCGCTCGGCATTCAGCACGAACATTCCGTAATCCATCGCGCGAATCTCGCGGGAGGAAATGATCTGCCCTTCGTCTTTGAGGATGCCGGTGCTTTTGCCTAAATTGGCGGCGGTGTAATAGGGATCGCCCGTCGCGAGCAGCGGTCGGATGCCCGCCTGCACGCAGCGATAGACCGCGCCGGCGGTATCGCTTTCCACGGTAGCCCGGAACGCCAGCAGGCCGCGCCAGATCAAACGTTTTTCCGCGTCCGGATTCTGCAAAGAGTTGGCGGAAGTCGTTCCCGAAGCGATCGCGATGACGTAGGCGTTGCCGTACGCCAGATGTTCCGCGTCGGAAAGCAGTTTGCGTTTGGTGGTTTCGTCGAGTTTGTATTCTTTGCCGTTCTGCGCAAAGCCCACGCAATGCGGAAGCAGGTCTTCGGGCTTGCCTTTGAGAACGGCGGTGTTTTTATCGTTGTGAAGCGACAGCACGCCGCTGACGTCGCCGTTTTCGGAACGGGCGGTGTCGATGCGGAACCATTTGCCCGTAACGTCTTCGGTGGGGACACGGAACGTGCTGAAATAATCGAGGACCGCACGGTCAAATTCCGACAGGTCGCTCACGGCGGGATAGTCGGAGCAGACGAGCGAAAGCAAGAGCAGGTCCGTTCCGTCCTCGGCGGGCGGATCGGTGCAGTCCCGCACCTTGCGGTCGGTGCGGTAGGAACAGAGTTCGAGCGATTGGCGCGGGAGCACGAGGTCTTTGGCGCTCATGACCGTGTCAAGTTCCGCGATGCGCGTGAGTTTGTCGGGGTTGCGAAGCAGGAATTTATCTTCCGCCATGTGATACGCGCCCTCCGAGAAGGTCAAAAACGCGAGCGGAAGGATCGCGTCGCAGAGGGAAGCCGCCGAGAACGCGGCAGCCAGCAGGAACGAGGTGTTCAGGTCGGAACGCGGCAGCGCGCCCGTGAAGATCAGCAGCACGGCACCGATCAGCGCCGCGACCGATAAATAGCGGGAAAACTCGCGCTGGCGGCGGATCGCAAGCGGCAGGCGCACCGTTTTGGCTTCCTCCGTCTGCGAATGCGACTGCCGGATCAGCGTATCCCGTCCCGTAAAGCAGACGAGCGCGATGCAGGAGCCGCCCGTGAGGATCGTCCCGGCGTAGAGCATATTCGCGTGGACCGGCTCGTCCTCTTTGACGAACGCGACGGCGGATTTTCCGACGGCGGTCTTTACACCGCTGACCGGCGTTTCCAGCACGGTCAGTTCTCCGTCGTCCTCGCAGATGCGGGCGTCCGCCGGAACGAGCGCGCCTTTTTCCAGCCAGATCAGGTCGCCGGGGACCAGCGTGCGCGCATCGACGCGGAGTTCGATCCCGTCGCGCAATACCGTAACGCTGCCCGGAGATTTCCGCTTGACGCGTTCGAGGCGGGAAGCGGAATAGGTCTCGACGAAAGCGCCGCACACCGCGATGAGCGGAACGGCGAACAGCGTAACGAGGTAGGGCGTCTGCGGATCGAACAGGTACAGGATCAGCGAAGTGAAGAACAGGAAAAGGTTGGTCAACCCTTTGCATTGATTTTTGATCGCGTCGGCAAACGTCAGCGTCCATTCGGTACGGATGACGTTCTGCCCGTATTTGCGCAAACGCGATTTGGCGCGTGCGCGGGAAAGTCCTTTGCGCAGGTCCGTCCGAAGCGTTCCGGCGGCTTGCACGGGGGTTTGCGTATGCGGTTGGAAGTCTGCCGGCATGGTTTGGATCACGACCTTTAAGAGAGTTAGGAGTTAGGAGTTAGGAGTTAGGAGTTGAAAATTGCAGGGGAAGGCAGGGGAATTTACATTGCGTTTACGACGATGGTGTCGTCGGAAACGTCCAGTCGGACGGCGGTGAGATTCTCGCGGTAGCGACCGACGAGGGTTTCCGCGACGGGATCCTCGACGTCGGTCTGGATCAGGCGGCGCAGGTTGCGGGCGCCGTATTTCTCGGAATAACCCTTGGAAGCAAGGTGCTTTTCGACCGCGGGATCCCAGGTCAGCGCGATGCCTTTTTCGGAAAGCACGTCCGCGAGTTCACGCAGCATGATACCGCAGATCGACACGAACTGTTCTTCCGACAGGCGATTGAACACCACGATGTCGTCCACACGGTTGATGAATTCCGGGCGCAGAAACGCTTCGAGCGCGGCGCGGACGCGGGTTTCGTCGCTGTCTTTTCCCGACGCGGTAAAGCCGGTCGTCGGAACGGCGCCGGAGCCGGCGTTGGTGGTCATGACGATGACGGTGTTTTCAAAATTGACTTCCTTGCCGTGCGAATCCGTGATCCGTCCGTCGTCCAGCACTTGCAATAAGACGTTCAGCACGTCGGGGTGCGCTTTCTCGATCTCGTCGAACAGCACCACGGAATACGGTCTGCGGCGGATCTTCTCGGTCAGTTGTCCGGCGTCATCGTAACCGACGTAGCCGGGAGGCGAGCCGAGGATGCGGGACACCGCGTATTTCTCCATATATTCGCTCATGTCCAAACGGATCAGAGCGTCGGGGGTATCAAACAGATAGGCGGCGAGGTCTTTGACGAGCTGCGTCTTGCCGACGCCGGTCGGGCCCGCGAAAATGAACGAAACGGGTTTCTTTTTGTAGGAGATCCCCGCGCGCGAACGGCGGATCGCTTTGACGACCTTGTCGATCGCCTCGTCCTGTCCGATGATGTGGCCTTTCAGCGTTTCGGGCAGGCGGCCGATCCGTTCCGCGTCCTGCTCGCCGATCGAAGAAGCCGGGATGCCCGTCCAGACCTCGATGACTTTTGCGAGGTCTTCCTCGGTCAGTTCGAGCTTGTCGCGTTCGGCGGAAAGTTTGTCGAACCGCTGGTCTTTCTGCAAACGGATGGTTTTGAGTTCCGCGAGCTTCGCGTAGTCCTCGTTTGCCATATTCTCTTTCGCTTCTATGTCGGACTGCTGTTTTTCGAGCGCTTTGATCTCGTCCGCGAGGGCGTTCAGTTCGTTGATGACCGGGGAGTGCATCGAAACGTTCGCGCACGCCTCGTCCATCAAGTCGATCGCCTTGTCGGGCAGGAAGCGGTCGTTGATATACCGCTCGGACAGCGTAACCATTCTGCGTACCACGCGGTCGGGGATCCGGATCCCGTGGAAACGTTCGTAATAGCCGCGGATGCCTTTTAAGATCTCGATCGAATCGGCGATCGACGGCTCCGCGATCGTAACGGGCTGGAAACGGCGTTCCAGCGCGGCGTCGTTTTCGATATATTTGCGGTATTCGGTCAGCGTCGTCGCGCCGATGACCTGCACTTCTCCGCGGGAGAGGGCGGGCTTTAAGATGTTGGCGGCGTTCATACTGCCCTCGGCGCTGCCCGCGCCGACGATCGTATGGATCTCGTCGATGACCAGAATGATATTTCCGTTCTCTTTGACCTCGTCGATCAGCCCTTTCATGCGGTTTTCAAACTGACCGCGGAACTGCGTGCCGGCGACGATCGCCGTCATATCGACCAAGAAGATCTCTTTGTCTTTGAGTTTGTAGGGAACTTCGCCCGCGACGATCTTCTGCGCCAGCGCTTCCGCGACGGCGGTCTTTCCGACGCCGGGCTCGCCGATCAGGCAGGGGTTGTTCTTCTGTCTGCGGGACAAAATCTGCACGACGCGTTCAAGTTCGGTCGCTCTGCCGACCACGCGGTCGAGTTTTCCGTCTCTCGCGCGGGCGGTCAGGTCGATGCAGAAACTGTTCAAGCACTTGCGGTGCTTCGCTTTGGGATCGTTTTTGGCGTTTTTGCGGGTCTGCTGTTCGCCCTCGGGATGATTCGGAAGCACGGCGCGGAAGTCAAAGCCGGGCAGAATGCTGCCGTCCTTGCCTTCTTCGCCCTGCTCGTCGGAAGAATCCGCGTCGTCGTTTGCCATCATCGGCATCGCGCGGTCCATCTCCTCGGTCAGCGCGTCAAATTCTTCCTCGTTGATCCCCATGTTCTGCAAGATCTGGTCGAGCGGTTTGAGGCCGAGTTCGCGGGCGCACTTGAAGCAGTAGCCCTCCTGTATCATTTTTCCGCCGTCCTGCTTCGTGATGAAGATCACGGCAGGTCTTTCGTTGCAGCGGGAGCATTTTCTGATGTTCATTCGGTAGGTTCCTTTCTTGGAAAAAACGGGGGAATTCGGTTATTGTTCGGGATCGGCGTCCGCGACTTTCTGTTTTTCTTCGAAGTCGGCGCGCGTCATATTGGAAAAGCGTTTCATGCCGTACTGCCCACGGAAGATCTTGATGTAATACATGAGCAGCGCGAACACCAACGTACAGATCAACAGGATGCAGAGGATCAGCGACAGCGTGAAATACTCGGGGAGCAGGATCAGCGTCATCGTGATGACGAAAAACACCGTCGTGGCAAGTTTTCCGTACCACGCGGACACCACCACGTCTTTGCAGACGCGCAGCACGACCATGCCGCCGGCGAGCATCAGCAGTTCTTTGATAATCAGTAAGATCAGCACGATCAGGCAGATCACGAACGTTTTGCCCTCCGAGGTCAGCGTCAAACTCAACATCACGGCAAACTGCATACTTTTATCTGCGATCGGATCGAGGAATTTGCCGAGCGGCGTGATCCAGCCCTTTTTCCGCGCGAGCATTCCGTCCAGCACGTCGGTGCAGCAGGCGCCGAAAAAGACGCACGCCGCCGCGATGCGATGCCGGTCGAACGAAACGCGTTCGCCTTGCAGGATCAGCCAGATGAATACCGGCACACAACACAGTCGTATGGCGGATAAAATGTTCGGGATCTGTTTTTTCATGTTACAAGACCTTGTCCTTTGTTTAGTTTCCGCAGGAATGCGGGATCGTATGAGAACGTATGAAAAAGGGAAAATATTTCAAAAATCAACGTTTCTTTTCGGAATCAAAGCATGGATTCGGGGAGAATGACCGAGGTCAGCAGTTTGAACAGGACGGTGTCCTCGCGGCAGATGTCGCCGGGGATCGTCTGTCCGGTCGCGTTCAGCACGTTGAGCAGCATTTGCACGACGACGCAGAACAGCACCATACGGAACAGCGCAAGCAGGATGCCGATGATCAGCCCGAGTGTTTTGTTGGCAAACCGCAGCGCGCCGATGCGGTCGGTCAGCCCGGTCAGCACCGCGGAGAGCAGTTTCAGCGCGATCAGCGAGAGCAGGAACAACAGCGGAAACACGATGACGTTCAGCAGCGCGTGCGTGAGTTTGGGCGCCAGACGTTCCGTCAGCGGCTCGAGCAGCGCGTCGTCGGTTTTGTTCTGCTTGTCCGCGAGCCATTCGTTCAGGTCGTCGTGTTCCACGCCGACGGTGTCCAGCAAGGAGTGCAGCGACGAGCCGGAGTCCTCAATGAGCGAGGAGAGGGAAGCGGAACTGCCTTCCGCGAGGTCGTGCAGCACCGTTTCGACGCCCTCGCTGACCTTTTCGGAGACCGGCGTCTGTTCCAGCAGCGCCACGACGGGCGCGCGCAAGACCAGCGCGACGATCAGCGCGATCAGAAACGACAGCGCGGACAGGACGGTTTTGACGAAGCCGTTTTTGACGGCAAACACGATCGTAAGCGTTGCGATCAGCAATAAGATGACGTCTAACAGAAAACTCATGGTCGGTTCCTTTCATTCTTCGGGTGGGACGGAGAGCACGGAGGTGGTCTCGTCCGGTTCGTCGAGCGGGAGAAATTCTTCCGCACGGTTTTGATCCGCCGTCGCGTCCGCAAGGCGCAGGACGCGCGATTTTTCAAACAGCAGCGGCTCGCCTTCGGCGGTTTTTAAGATCGAAAGCACGTCTTTGCTGACTTCCGTGAGCGTTCTCGTCTTGCCGTCGGCAGACAGTTTCGTAACCACGCCCATCATCAGCACGTAGGTTTCGTTTCCGATGGATTCCAGATCTTCGATCGAGCCCTCAAACGAGGCGGTAAACAGCGTATTCAGCCCGCCGTCCAGCGCGTGCAGCACCGTTCCGCCCGAAAGTCCCTCCGCGGAGAGCACCAGCAGAATGCGGTCGCCGATGATCTCGCAATTCTGCAGGGAAACGTCCGCGAGCGAATAGGTCGCGACGGGATCTTCCTTTTCCGTATCGAACACGCGGAGCGCTTCGCCGGTCAGCACCGCGTAGGTGTGGTCGGTCATCCAGCTCACTTTGAGCGGGAGTTCGCCGGTGTAGGTAAAGGTTTGCAGGGGGTCTTCCTGCTTTAACGAGCAGCATTGCACCGTCGTAACGAGGGAGCCGCCTTTGGAAGAATGCCCGAGTGTCAGCAGTTTCTCGCCGTCGGAAGACAAGGACACCTGATCGACGAAGGCGGTGGACAGCGCGCGGTGGTACCGTTCTTTTGCGTATTGGTCGTAAACGATGACCGACGTGCGATAGTTCTTTTCGGACGTGATGACCGCGAAGTTGCCGGCGTCGGACACGCAGAGTCCGTACACGGGGTAACTCATCGACAGCAGCGCGAGTTGGGAATAGGAATTGAACATCCGCACCTCGTACCCGCCGAGGTCGTAGGCGAGAATGCCCGTTCCGGATACCGCGAGGCGCGGATCTTCCATGCGGAACGCCACGTTCAGCACGCGGTCGGCTTCTTCGCTGTAAATCGAAAGCCCGGACTTGTTCAACACCACGACGTCGCCTTTATAGAGCGCGCCGCGGTTTTCTTCACCGTAATCAAAGGTTACCAGCGAAACGCCCTCGGACTCTTTTTCGGCGAACTCCACGAATTTGAGCATATAGCGGAAATTGTCCACGGTCAGTTCGTCGCCGTGAACGGCAAACCCGTACACGACGAGCAGGACGGTACAGAGCATACAGAGCCAACGCGCCATCGAAACGCGGCGGGCGCGGATCTCGTAATATTGCGCGACGGTAGGGGTGTTTTCGATCGGTTTCTGCTTTTTGCGTTTCCGATCGGAAAAGACGGAAAATGCGCCCATTGCGTTGCCTCCTTTCAGAGAGTAAAGCGCGGTCAGAGGTTATTACTTTTCATCCAAAGCGATCACGGCTCTTCCCAAGCCGGCTCCGGATCGTAAAAAACGGTTTCGAGCGTGAGCGCTTTCGCGGGCATCGTTCTGCCGGCGGCGGCACGGTCGCAGGCGGAAAGGATCTCGCCCGGGGTGCGTTTCAGCACGCCGGCGTTCAGGTCCAGCACGGTGCCGACGAGAATGCGTACCATATTATACAGGAAGCCGTCCGCCGAAACGGAAAAGATCAGTTCGTCGCCGTTTCGCGTACAGGAAAAGTCATACACGGTGCGGACGGTATCCTCCACGTCGGAGCCGGACGCCATGAACGAACGGAAATCGTGCGTGCCGGTGAACTGTCCGCAGAGGGCGTTCAGCGCGTCGGCGTCGAGCGGCTCCCTCGTCGGAACGCACACCGAATAATCGGAAGTGAACGGATCGGGGAAGCGGCGGTTGCGGACGGTATAGCGATATTCCTTGCCTTTCGCGTCGTAGCGCGGATGAAAGTCCGGATCGACCTTCGCCGCCGCCGTTACGACGACCGAAGCGGGAAGCCGGGCGTTGAGCGCGTCCGGGAGTCTGTCCGTCGGGACGCTTTCCGGAATGCCGTCCATCACGCAGACGAACCCTTTGGCGTGAACGCCGGCGTCGGTGCGTGAGCAGCCCGTTACGGTCGGCCGGCTGCCGAACGCGGCTTCCGCGGCGTCCTGCAGGACGGATTGCACCGAAACGCCGTTCTTCTGCACCTGCCAGCCGCAGAACTCCGTGCCGACGTACCGCAGTTTCAGAGCGCGACGTTCCATAAAGTAAACCCTCCGAAACGGTTTGCGGCGATTACGACCGCGCAGAGCGCCGCCATCAGCGCAAGGAACAGATAGTCGGACGCGCGGGTGCGCAGAACTTTCAGCTTCGTCCTGCCCTCTCCGCCGCGGTAGCAGCGGCATTCCATCGCGTCGGCAAGTTCCATCGCGTGCCGGAACGACGAGATCAGCAGCGGGAGCAGGATCGGGATCATGGCTTTGAGTTTTTTGATGAGCCCGCCGCTCTCTAAGTCGGCGCCCCTTGCTTTCTGAGCGGACACGATCTTGTCGGTCTCCTCGGTCAGCGTGGGGATAAACCGGAGCGCGATGGTCATCATCATGGCAAAATCGTGCACCGGGACGTGCAGTTTTTTGAGCGGAGAGAGCAAACTTTCGATCGCGTCGGCGAGTTCAAGCGGGGAGGTGGTGTAGGAAAGCAGCAGACTGCTTCCGCCGACCAGGCAGACCAGCCGCAGCAGAATGAACACCGTCGAGCGCACGCCCTCGGGGTAGATATGCAGGAAACCGAGTGAAAACAGCGGGGTTTCGCCCTCGGTAAAGAACAGATTGATCACGCCCGTGAACAGCAGCAAGAACACCAGCGGTTTCAGCGAGCGCACCAGCACTTTTGCGGGGATGTGGGAGACGAACGCCAGAAGCAGCGTTGCCGCCAGCACGATCCCGAGCGACGCGAGGTTGTTCGCGAGCATGGTCAGCACCAGAAACAGCACCAGCGAAACGATCTTCACGCGCGGGTCGGCTTTGTGCAAAAACGAATTTCCCGGATAATACTGTCCGAGCGTCATGTCATTTCTCATCGTACAGTTTCTCCGTTCTTCGTTTTGCGTATGGGACGGTATAGACGTCCGAAGCGTCGGTCATACCGCGTTTTTTCAGTTCTAAGAACAGTTTGGTGATCTGCGGGAGATCCAGCGAGGCGGCGGAAAGATCGTCCGCTCTGCCGAACACTTCCTCGACCGTTCCGTATAGGAACACCTTGCCGTCTTTCAGCACGAGGATGCGGTCGGCGTACCGCGCGACCTCCTCCATACTGTGCGAGATCAATAACAGGGTGGCACCGCGGGCGTTGCGGTATTCGACCAAGCCGGAGAAAATTTCTTCCCTGCCCATCGGATCCAGCCCTGCGGCGGGCTCGTCCAGCACCAGCACTTCCGGCTCCATGGCGAGAATGCCGGCGATCGCGGCGCGGCGCTTCTGTCCGCCCGAAAGGTCGAACGGGGAGCGCGTCATCGCGGAATCGTGGATCCCGCAGAACGCGGCGGCTTTTTTGACGCGCGCATCGATATCCTCCGCGGAAAGCCCCATATTCTTTGGGCCGAACGCGATGTCCGCGGCGGTCGTTTCTTCAAACAGTTGATATTCGGGATATTGGAAGACCAGCCCGACGCGGCTTCGCACCGTGCGGAGTTTCTTCGGGTCGGCGTGGATATCCTTTCCGTCGAGCAGGACCGTTCCCTCCGACGGTTTGAGCAATCCGTTGAGCAAGCTTGCCATGGTGGACTTTCCGGAGCCGGTATGCCCGATCACGCCGATGATCTCGCCTTTCGGGAAAGCGACGTTCACGTGGTCGAGCGCGACCTTGCGGTAGGGCGTTCCCTCTCCGTACACGAACGAAACGTCTTTCAGTTCCAGCACGGGCGGATTCGGGGTATAGGGCGCGCGTTCGTGCGTCAGGTCGGTCAGCGGTTTACAGCCGCGGGCGTTCCATTCCGCCTGCAGCGCGTCCGCCGCTTCGTCGGTATGCAAAAGTCCTTTCGGGAACGAAAAACCGTCTTTGTTCAGCAAATGCAGCAGTTCCGTAACCTGCGGAGCGGAGAGGGAGACCTCTTTGAGTTCGTCCACGCGGGAGAAAATTTCTTTCGGCGTGCCGTCCATATAGATCTGTCCGTGATTCAGCACGACCACGCGGTCGGCTTCCACCGCTTCGTTCATATAGTGCGTGATCGTCAGCACCGTGATGCCGTAGGTTTCGTTGAGCCGCTTGATCGCCGCCATGATCTCTTTTCTGCCCGTCGGATCGAGCATCGAGGTCGCTTCGTCGAAAATGATGCAGTCGGGACGCATCGCAAGCACGCCCGCGATCGCGACGCGCTGCTTCTGCCCGCCGGACAGTTTTGCCGTGGCGTGAAGCGCGTAATCGGTCATGCCGACGACGGAAAGCGCTTCGTCAACGCGGCGGCGGATCTCCTCGCGCGGCAAACCGAGGTTCTCGGGCGCGAACGCGACGTCTTCTTCCACGATGCCGGCAACGAGTTGGTTGTCGGGGTTCTGGAAGATCATCGCGCACTTTTCGCGCAGGTCGTAGAACCGTTCCTCGTCGGAAGTGTCGATGCCCGCGACGCGCACGGTCCCCTCGTCGGGCGTGAGCAGTCCGCAGAGCAGCCGCGCCAGCGTCGATTTCCCGGAGCCGTTGTGGCCGAGGATCGCGGTATAACTGCCTTTTTCGATGGTAAGATGCAGACCGTTCAGCACCGGCTCGTCCGAGCCGTGATAGCGGAAGGTCAGATTTTCGGCTTCGATAAAGTTCATGTCGTGATTGCTTTCGTCATTTCGTAATCAAAATTTATGCTTTCGTCCAGCGGCTCGAAGCGCCGGCGGGGAGCGGGATGCCGCTTTCCGTTACCGGAATGCCGAGTTCGTCGCTGCGTACCACGCCGCCGAACCGTTTCATGTGGCGGTTTAAGACGTAGCCGTTGGTGGACGGGGAAAGCCCGGTGGTGTAGGAATTGAGCAAAACGAACAGCGGATCGTCGGAAAGCACGCCGCAGACCAGCTCGACCAGCCCGTCCAAGCTTTCCTCAATGACCCAACGCTCGCCGTTCGGGCCTCTGCCGAACGAGGGAGGGTCGAGGATGACGGCGTCGTAGCGGTTCCCTCTGCGGATCTCGCGCTGCACGAATTTTGCGCAGTCGTCCACGATGTAGCGGATCTTATCGCCCGGGATGCCGGACAGCGCGGCGTTCTGTTTGGCGCGCGCGACCATTCCTTTGGAAGCATCGACGTGGCAGACGAACGCGCCCGCTTTTGCCGCCGCGACCGAAGCGCCGCCGGTGTAGGCAAACAGGTTGAGCAGCTTGATCGGTCTGCCGGCGGTGCGGATCAGCTCCGAAAACCAATCCCAATTTGCCGCCTGCTCCGGAAACAGTCCGGTATGCTTGAAGCCCATCGGCGAGAGCAGGAATTTCAGGTCGCCGTAGGACACCGTCCATTCTTCCGGAACGTCCTTGCGCACCCACTCGCCGCCGCCGGAACGGCTTCTGCGGTAAATGCCCTGCGCGGTATTCCATTCTTTGCGCTTTTTCTCGCCGCCCCAGATGATCTGCGGGTCGGGACGGATCAGGATGTAGTCGCCCCAACGTTCGAGGCGTTCGCCGTCCGCGGCGTCGAGAAGTTCGTAGTCGAACCAATTGTCAGCAATGTACATAATCGTAAACCTTATCGTAAACTTTGAAAAATTCGGATTTTGGGTCGCGCCTGCGGCGCGGGAGGTCGT
>JAGHTH010000032.1 GCA_018065365.1 Candidatus Coliplasma caballi | reverse complement strand
GACTGTCATGGAATCATGATCGAACAGCACTTTCGCGCCGTAGAGGAACGCTTCCTCCAGCGCCTCTTTATTGACGCCGTGTCCCGAAAGGACGAAGCCGTCTTTTGGAATCGCGGAATTGCCGGTATAGGAATCGGCAATGACTTTCCCCTCTCCGTCCACGAGGACCTCATAGCCGTACACGTTGGTACCCGTACGCGATCCTTTTTGATAAACGATCAGCGCGTTCTCGCTCCGCACGGTGTCCATTCCCGTAACCTTGAGCGTATGCAGACCGTAATTGTTGCCGTTCATATACGAAACCGCGTCGTCTCCGATCTGCACGGAAGAAACGAAGGAAATGTTATCGGCATCTTTATGGATGCTGACGACGTATCCGTCTTCGGGAATCGCGATATCGCCTTTTCCCGCCTCAATCGCAACGACTTTACCGTTCGAAACGGCGATTTCCGTTCCGTAAGGGTTGGTGCCGGTCGTCGCGCCGAATTCGGGCGTGTAAACGACGGTTACCCCCTCCGGCTGACGAATGCGATTGGTCAGATCAACGGAGAACATTGACTTGCCGATGCGGATGAACTTTCCGTCCACCTGTGTCGTGTCGATCAGCACGGTCTCCACGGGATCGCCGAGCGAGAGTTTATCCGCCAGCGCCTTGTTCTTGCCCGCGAAGGACACGATCACGCCGCCCGCGGTCGGAAGCATCACGCGCTGGTTTTCGTCTGCGATATACGTAACCGTATCGTTTATGATCACGACGTCTTTCCGTTCGATTTCGGACGGTGCGGAAAGCAAGGACTCGCAGCCGGAATCAAACAAGTAAATTCCATCTTCTTTGATTTCCGAAACATTCTTGTTTCCGTTGTCGATCAGACAGAGTTCCCCGTTCAGAACGACCGCCGGCGAATCGCTGTAAGACGATACAAGATCAAGATCAGACATATTGAGGTCAACCTCCTCTTTCAGAAACGCTTTTGCGTACGCGCAGTTATAGGCGCCGACAAACACCATTTGCGGCGATCCCGCGACGGTATGCCCGTCCTGCGAAAACGACCTGATGCGGTATCTGCCCGATTTCTTTTCGGTCAGAACGGCGACCAGACTGTTTTCCGGAAGCGCTTTTTCCGTTTTGGCGTAGGGCGCGCTCAGGAAATAGATTCCGTCTTTCCGGATCTCCGTAAGCGGATCTTTCATGCTGATGCGGCGCGTCAGCGCGGAAAGATAATCTCCGGACGGATAGAAAGAGCCGACCGTAAGATCTTCCAATTCTCCCGCCTGTCCATCGAAATTCTTGAACGTAACCAACTGCCCCGGGCGGATACGCAGATCCGACAGGAATTTGGTCGGAATGGATACGGTAAAACCGTTTCTCGCGATCGGGTATTTTTTGGTAACGTCATTCCCGAATTCAAAAATGGAATATCTCTGCGCTCCGTTCACTTTTTCGACGCGGAGGCATACGATAGAGCGGCCTTCCGTCCCCTGCAATTCCACGCAGGGCTGACCGTCGGGAAGATACTCGTAGGAATATAACACGACCTCGTCCTCATCGGAAGGCGTTCCGTTCGCGTGCATGACGGCAAACGGCTGTTTGTCGAGTATCAGCACAAACGGCACGGAAAGTTCTTTCGCCAAACCTTCGTCCTCGTCAGACGGATCTCCTGCGCAGGACGAAAGCAGCGGAAGAAGCATGCAGATCGTCAACAGGAGCGAAAGGATCATCAAGCGCTTTTTTCCCAAAAGGCAACACCTCTCATTTTACAAACTATATTCTTTGTTATTATACCAAAATCTTCCGAATTTGTCAAGGCATGACGTGTAATCGGAACTTTCCGCAAATTCCGCCTAAAAAATACCGTTTTCATCTTGAAAAACGGCACTCGTTATGGTATGATAGATACAATGAAGAAAGAGGATATGCGGATTATGAAAATTACCAAAAGATTCTTTTCGGACAGTGCATACGGAAAAGTTCACGCCTACACGTTGGACAGCGGAGAATCGGAAGCGACCGTTCTCGATCTCGGCGGGATCCTGCAAAAATGGGTTTATGACGGCAAGGATATCGTTTGCGGATTTGATCATGCCGACGACTATCTGCGCAGTTCCTGCTATTACGGTGCGATCGTCGGCCGCGTCTGCAACCGCGGGTACGACGTAAACATCGACGGAAAGACGTTTCCGATTTCCAAAAACGAAAACGGCGTCAACACCCTGCACGGCGGGTTTTCGGGGTTTGACAAAAAGATCTGGAACGTTTCGGAACTTCCGGAAGAAAACGCGCTGCGGCTGTCCTTGCTTTCCCCCGACGGCGAAGAAGGATATCCCGGCAATCTGAACGTCAGCGTAACCTACCGTTTGGAAGGAACGACCCTGAAGATCGAATACGAAGCGGTTTCCGACCGCGATACCGTCGTCAATCTGACCAACCATTCCTATTTCAATCTCGACGGGATCGGCGGGACGGTATTGGAACACAATCTCTACATTCCGGCGTATTTTATCAGCGAATGCGACACCAACCACATTCCGACCGGGAAGCATCTTCCCTGTTGGGACGGTCCGCTGGACTTCAACGCCAAAAAGCCGATCGGGAAAGACATCGCAAAGCCGCATCCGCAGTTGACTCCGTGGGGCGGCTACGACAACAATTACATTCTGCGAAAAGCAGGCGGCGCTCTGCAGATGGTCGCGCTCGCGGAAGGAAAAGACTTGCAGATGGAAGTCCTTTCCGACGCGCCCTGTCTGCAGCTTTACACCGCGAACGATTCTCATGAAGAGCCGATGAAGTACGGCAAGCCGCAGATCCGCAATCGCGCGTTCTGCATCGAAACGCAGAAAGAGCCCAACGCGTATAGTTTTGCGGAAGACATTCTGCGTGCAGGACAGGTATTCAGAACGACAACGTGGTTCCGTTTGGACCGCGTCAGATAAAAAGGAGCAAACCATGGAATTATTTATCATCCGACACGGCGATCCCAATTATGAGCACGACACCATTACCCCTTACGGCTGGGAAGAAGCGGAAGCGCTCGGCCCGAGAATCGCCGCTTTGAAGCCGGACAAGATATTCGCGTCTTCCTGCACGCGTTCGCAGGATACGGCAAGGCCCGCCTGCCGCATTCTCGGGAAAGAATTCGTCGTGCAGGACTGGATGAAAGAGAGTATGGCGTATATGCAGCGCTTTCCGCTCAACGACACGGCGTACGGCGATTCCGCCTATACCGTTTCCATCAAAGGCGGCGCTTCTCCGTACGAGGATTTTGCGCCTCACAGAGCCGAAGAAGTCGCGCAGATGATCCGGAATTCCGACGCTTTTTTGGAAAGTCTGGGCTATCGCAGAGAGGGTTCTCTTTATAAGGAACTCTACCCGAACAAAGAAACCGTCTGCTGCTTCTGCCACGGCGGGTTCGGATCGGCATGGTATTCGCACCTGCTCGGAATGTACCCGATCTGGAACTGCTCGCAGTTCGGCATCAAAACGACCTCGGTTACCTGGTTTAAGTTCCGCAATTTCGAGAATTCGGGATATTGCATTCCTTTGATGGTCTATATGGGCGACGTTACGCACCTGCACGACCTCAAATCGAAAGCGGAAGTTCCGGACTACACGCCGATGTGGAAAGCGGAAGGCGAAGCGCTGCGCGAGAAATTCATCAGCGCGTTCGTATCCAAACGCAAAAAAAGCTTTGCGGAAGATTTCAAACTCACGGACGGAGGCATTTTCGGACAGTTCTACGAAGGAAAACTGTTTGATTACCTCAAAAACAAAACGCCCGCCGACACCAAAGAAACGCTCACGTTCCTCAAAAAACAGGAAGCCGTTTACGTTCTCTGGGATCAGCACGACGTTCAGAAAGACGACAGCCGCATGATCGCGCGCCGTCCGTACGCCGTTCCGATCAAAATGAAAGGCGAAACGCTCGTGGAACTTTTACGTTCCGAAAAAGGCGAAAACGTCAAAAACCGGTATCTCCCCCGCGGGCTTTACATGTTCGACGAAACACTTTCCTGGTGTGTCGAGCGTTCCGAAGACCTCGCGTTCTACCGTTCGGTCAGATAAAGCAATAAAAGAGAAGCGATTGCACTGCAACGAGGCAATCGCTTCTTTTTAACTGTTTTCAATAATGTTCAGGATGTACTTCATGGACTTATCGTATTGCTCGTCGCTCGAATTCTCAAAGATGAGCAGATCGTCCACAACGTCCGGATCGTCCAGCGCTTTCGGAATGGAATAATCAACCGTTTTAATGTACTCGTCCCAATTCTCGAGCTTCCAAGTGTCGCGGTCGGAATTGCGCAAGATCATACGCTGGTGGCAAACCTCGACGTCGGTCTGCACCCAGATGATCGTCAGTTTGGTGTTCATCTGCACCAATTTTTTGCGCAGATTGTTAATCCATTCGGAATTGCGGATCTCTTTGGTAAAAGGCGCGTTGATCAGAACGATATCGTCGTACTTCAACGCCTCAAAAGCGAGTTCCAGAACACAATCGTACTCAACGTCGCGGATGTTCTTCTTGAAGAACTCGGAACTGCGGTCGTACGGCTCGCCGGCAACCTTATAGATCACTTTGGACATCGTAATGAGCGTGTCCTTGTCCAGATAAACGACGTGTTTGAGGTTTTCGGCAAGTTTCATGGAAATATACGTCTTACCGCAGGCAGGCGGAGAAGACACAAGAATCAAACGTTTCAACGGAAAACACTCCTTTCCTTTCGGAAACATTATAGCACGCTTTTCGGATAAAGTCAAATATTTTTTGAAAAAATCGAAAGAAAAAACGCAAAAGCCCTTGCACTATGAAAGGTTTTGTGGTAGAATACAAGCGTAAACAAAATTATTTTCGGAGGTTATCAACATGAAAATCATTGTTTGCGAAAACTATGACGAAATGTCCAAAGAAGGCGCAAAAATCATTGCCGCGCTTCTGAAAGAGAAGCCCGACTGCGTACTCGGTCTCGCGACCGGTTCCACCCCTGTCGGAATGTACCAGGAACTCGCCAAAATGAACAAAGCAGGCGAGATCACGTTCAAGGACGTTACCTCGTTCAACCTGGACGAGTACTACCCTCTCGCTCCGGATCACGACCAGAGCTATCGTTACTTCATGAACCACAACCTGTTCGATAACGTTGACATCGATAAATCCAAGACGCACGTTCCGGACGGTCTTGCAAAAGATCCGGCTGCAATGGGCGCTGCATACGACGCGGCAATCGACGCGGCAGGCGGCGTGGATCTGCAGGTGCTGGGTCTCGGCCCGAATGGCCACATCGCGTTCAACGAGCCCGAGGAAAACCTCTACGTCGGCACGCATCTGACCGGTCTGACCGAAAGCACGATCAAAGCGAACTCCCGTTTCTTCGCAAGCGAAGCGGACGTTCCTACCCAGGCAGTTACCATGGGTATCGGCTCGATCATGAAGGCGAAGAAGATCATCGTTCTCGCAAGCGGCAAGGGCAAGCACTACGTCATCGAGAAAATGCTGGACGACAGAATCACGACGCAGGTCCCCGGCACGATCCTGAAATGCCACCCCGACGTCGTTCTCATCTGCGACAAGGCGGCAATGAACGGCTGATTCCCCCATTAAAACGGCAAATGAAAAGAAGGGCAAGCGCCCTTCTTTTTTTGTCTGCTATGTTCTATATAATATATAAATGAAGAGTTTTTGATCAAAACAGAAAACGCCGGCACCCGCCTCGCCCAACAACCACCAAAATTCTGCGCTCGCCGGCGCAATCCAACATCTTTTGGCGCCAACCTCGTCATATTTCCGACCGGAGTCTGCGTCAGAGGGATGCAGATTGGACAAAACGAACCGCTTTAGCGTTATAGAAAAG
>JAGHTH010000179.1 GCA_018065365.1 Candidatus Coliplasma caballi | reverse complement strand
TCTTCCGCGGTAAACACGATCTTACCGGCAGCAGCGCCGGGGGAAGCCGCGATGCCTTTGCCGACTGCCTGCGCTTTTTTGAGCGCCGCCGCATCAAACTGCGGGTGCAGCAGCATATCGAGGGACTTCGCGTCGATCTGCATCAGCGCTTCTTCCTCGGAGATCATTCCTTCGTCGATCAGGTCGCACGCGATCTTGATCGCCGCTGCCGCGGTGCGCTTGCCGTTTCTGGTCTGGAGCATGAACAGCTTGCGATCCTCGATCGTAAACTCCATGTCCTGCATATCGCGGTAGTGATTCTCGAGGGTGCGGCAGACGCTTAAGAACTGCTCGTACACTTCGGGAAGGATCTCTTTCATCTGGTCGATCGGCATCGGGGTACGAACGCCGGCGACGACGTCCTCGCCCTGCGCGTTCATCAAAAATTCGCCCATCAGACCTTTTTCGCCGGTCGCGGGGTTACGGGTAAACGCAACGCCGGTGCCGGAGGTGTCGCCCATGTTGCCGAAGACCATCATCTGCACGTTGACGGCAGTACCCCAGGAATACGGGATGTCGTGGTCCATACGGTAGATGTTCGCACGCGGGTTATCCCAGGAACGAAATACCGCTTTGATCGCTTCAAAGAGCTGCTCTTTCGGATCGTCCGGGAATTCTCTGCCGAGCTGGTTGCGGTATTCCGCTTTGAACTGGTTTGCCAATTCGCGCAGATCGTCCGCGGTCAGTTCGACGTCGTAGGTTACGCCCTTGCGCGCTTTCATTTCGTCGATCAGTTTTTCGAAATACTTCTTGCCGACTTCCATGACGACGTCGGAGAACATCTGAATAAATCTGCGATAGCAGTCCCACGCCCAGCGGGGATTGCCGGATTTGCGGGAGATCGTTTCGACGACTTTTTCGTTCAAGCCGAGGTTCAGGATGGTGTCCATCATGCCGGGCATGGACGCACGCGCGCCGGAACGGACCGAAACGAGCAGCGGGTTTTCGTTGTCCCCGAATTTCTTGCCCGTAATGGTTTCCATTCTGCCGACGTATTCCATGATCTCCGCGCGGATATCGTCGTTGATCTTCTTCCCGTCTTCGTAATACTGGGTGCAGGCCTCGGTGCTGATCGTAAAGCCCTGCGGGACGGGAAGTCCGATCCGCGTCATCTCCGCAAGGTTTGCGCCTTTGCCGCCCAAAAGCTCACGCATCTGTGCGTTGCCTTCGGAAAAAAGGTACACATACTTGTGCTTCATTGATTTCTCTCCTTCTCTTTCTATCTTCGATAGCATTCTATCCTATTATATTATATAGAGCACTCTGTATTATAACAGACATTTTCAAAAAAAGAAACCCCTTTTTGCGATTTTTTTCCGGATCGGCACGCTTTTTCCCTTTTGCACGAAAAAACGTGAAAAGTTTGTGCTATTTTGAACAAATTCGATCAAAAAAGGACGATCATTGATCGTCCCGAAGCGCGTTTTTGCGTTGTTTGACGGAATGCAGGATCATCGAAGCGAAAAACAGTCCGGCGCAGAGGATCAGACAGAGGTAGAACGAGATGCCGCGGCTCAGCAGTTCGATGCAGGCGGTGTCTTCCAGAACGGAAGAAAACCCGTCCAGAAACAGTCCGTCCGCCACACCGACGGCGCCGGGGATCGGCACGGAGTTGGAGCCCAGCACGACGTAGCATTGCGTAACGAACAGGCGGACAAACGAGGAGAGATCGACGCCGACCGCGAAGCAGACGCAGACCGTTACGCAGATGTTGCAGAGCCGCTGCCCGAGGTTGCATAGCAGGACGCGGACGACCACGCCGGTATGCCCTTTCAGCGCGTCGGCGCAGGCACGGTATTCGGCGGCGGTGCGCGTGAGGTTTTCGCGGTGGGTTTCGATATTCCGCATCAGGTGCAGCTTGTGCAGCAGGCGCATACCCCAATCCGCGATGCCGATGACGATTTTTTCTTTGACGATCAGCAGCATCAGAACGCCGACGAAAATGAATTGCAGGGACAACCCGACCAGGATCAGCACTCTCGACGGGATCGAGAACGCGAGGAAGATCGACGGGAAGAAGATCAGGCAGAACAGCCCGATCAGAACGAGCGAAACGGTGTAGATCATCACATAGACCAGCAGGATCATCGCGGTCGTCGCGCCGGGGATCCCGTCTCGGATCATGAGCATCGCGGACGCGGGCTGACCGCCCGTCGCGGACGGTGTGATCGCCGAAAAATAGACGTCGCCGGCGGAATAGACCGTGTTTTGCAGGAGCGAGCGGCGATGGCCGAAAAAGATCTCCAATCTGCGAAGCGCGACGCCTTCAAATACGACGAAGCCGAGCATACAGC
>JAGHTH010000087.1 GCA_018065365.1 Candidatus Coliplasma caballi | reverse complement strand
GCCGTCCTCGTTGTCGCAGTCATACGCGTTGCCGGCGATCTGTGCGCGCATTTCCAAAAGGAGAACGCGCTGTCCGTCCTCTGCCATTTTTCTGGCAAAGCACGCGCCCGTCATTCCGGCGCCGACCACGATCCAATCGTATTCCATCCCATCACCCCGTTCTCGTTACAAGTCGTTCGGAAAAATACTTAAAAGGGCTTGTTGTCTTTGAGTTCCACGATGCGCAAGAACGCATCGCGCTTGCTGTCTTTGGTAAAGTAGCCCGTACGGACGAACTGGAACTTCTCTCCGACCTTTGCGTCGGCAAGCGCCTTCTCCAGCCGGCAGCCGTGCAGAACGACCGCGGACGCGGGATTGATATAATCGTCGAAGGTCTTGCCCTCCGGGATCGCGCCGGTGTTCTCGATCGTGAACAGACGGTCGTACAGGCAGACGTCGGACTCGATGCTGTCGGAAGCGGAAACCCAATGGATCGTTCCTTTGACTTTTCTGCCGTCGGTGGGATTGCCGCAGCCGCTCTCCAGATCGGCAGTAACGGTAATTTCGGTTACGTTCCCGTTTTCATCCTGCTTGCAGGACTTGTATTTCACGATATAAGCGCCCATGAGACGAACTTCCCCGTCGGGTTTGAGGCGGAAGAACTTCGGAGGCGGATCGAGCGAAAAATCTTCCGCGTCGATGTAGAGTTCTTTGGTAAAGGCAACCTTGCGGGTACCCGCGTTCTCGTCTTTCGGATTGTTGGGCAGGTCAAAATATTCCGTCTTGTCCTCGGGATAATTCTCCACGACGACACGGATCGGATGAAGCACCGCGACACGACGCGCCGCCGTTTCGTTCAGTTCCTCACGGATGCGGTGTTCGAACAGAGAAATGTCCACGATGCTGTCGGATTTCGCTACGCCGATGCGGTTGCAGAAATCCAGAATCGAAGCAGGCGTGTAACCTCTGCGGCGCAGGCCGCAGAGAGTGGGCATACGGGGATCGTCCCATCCGTCCACTTTCCCGCTTTCCACAAGCCCTCTCAAGAAACGCTTGCTCATCACGGTGTAAGTCATGTTCAGACGCGCAAATTCGATCTGGCGCGGTTTACAGGGCACGCTGACGTTATCGACAACCCAATTGTACAGCGGACGATGGATCTCATACTCCAGAGAGCAGAGGGAATGCGTTACACCCTCCAGCGCGTCCTGGATCGGATGCGCGAAATCGTACATCGGGAAAATGCACCACTTGGTACCCTGTCTGTGATGTTCCACGTATTTGATGCGGTACAAAACGGGATCGCGCATACAGAAATTGCCCGACGCGAGATCAATCTTGGCGCGCAGGGTATATTTGCCCTCCGGGAACTCGCCGTTTCTCATTCTGGCAAACAGATCCAAGTTCTCCTCGATCGGTCTGTCGCGGAACGGAGAAATTGCCGGATGCGTCAGATCGCCGCGGTATTCGCGGAACTGATCCGGCGTCAGCTCACAGACGTAAGCCAACCCTTTTTTGATCAGTTCGACGGCAAACTCATAGTCTTTTTCAAAATAATCGGAGCCGTAAAAGAAGCGGTCGTCCCAATCAAAACCGAGCCAATGGATGTCTTCCATGATCGCATCGACGTACTCGGTGTCCTCTTTGGCGGGGTTCGTGTCGTCCATGCGGAGATTGCAAAGTCCGTTATATTTGCGCGCCGTACCGAAGTCGATCGTAAGCGCTTTACAATGTCCGATATGCAAATATCCGTTGGGCTCCGGCGGAAACCGGGTATGCACGGCGCTGACCTTGCCCTCGGCAAGATCGGCGTTGATGGCTTCCTCAATAAAGTTTGTGGTTTCTTCCATATCGTTCGTCCTCAAAGATTGTTTTCGTAAGCGCGGATCCGTGCGCAAGCGCGTTCCGCTCCGAGAATACCGATCACGGTGTAAAGATCGGGAGAATTCTTCCTGCCGGTCAGCGCGACACGGATAAAGGTGCTGACGTCTCCGATACTGCCTTTCCAGCCGTCCGGGTTCGCCTTGTACTCTTTCATATTCGTGCAATAGCCGTTCTTTTCCGCGACCGCCTTGACCTTTTCAAACCAGCCGTTTGCGTCGTCTTCCGGATCGTAGGACGCGAGATAATCTTCCAACACGGCTTTGATCTCGTCCGCGGAGAACTCCGTAACGGGTTCCTCGATCGCGTAATACGGATCAAAGAAGAACTGCACGAAATTCTTGGCTTCTTTCCAGTTCGCAAAGTCTTTTCTCGGCTTTTTGCCGCCGCGGCCGATCGAGAAGATCGCCTGCGTTACCGCGGGATCTGCTTTCAGGCAAGCGGCAAAGTCGGGATCGAACGCGTCTGCCCAGGCGGTCAGATCCGCACAGACCTTTTCGACGGGCATCAGCGAGATCACGTTCTTGGAAACGTCGTTCAGTTTATCAAAATCAAAGAGGCAGCCCGAGGTACTCATCTTCTTGACGGAGAACGGGAACTCGGTATAGGGCAGCGTCGGATTGACCGCGTGCCATTCCTCGTAGTTCGAATTGAGAAGCGTCATCAGGTATTCGATCACGCTTTCGGGCGGATAGCCCATTGCGTCGTAATCTTCCATCTTGGCGCCCATATCGCGCTTGGAAAGTTTTTTCTTGTTGCCTTCCTCATCCATCCGGAGCACCTGCGCGGTGTGCAGATATTTTGGCAGACGGAAGCCGAGGTAGCGGAACAGCTGGATATGCTTCGGCAAACTCGGCAGCCATTCTTCGCCGCGGATCACGTGCGTCGTACCCATCAGGTGATCATCGACCGCGTGTGCGAAATGGTAGGTCGGGATTCCGTCCGATTTGAGCAGGACAAAGTCTTCTTCGTTCTCGGGAAGTTCCAGATTGCCTTTGATCAGGTCGGTAAAGTGAACTTTCTTTTCGCCGTCGCCGTCCGCGAGCACGCGCAGGACGAACGGATGGCCCGCCTCGAGTTCCGCTTTGACCTGTTCGATCGTGAAGTTGCGGTTTGCGAGCATTTCTTTCTTCGCTTCTTCGGCGTTCGCTTCCCAGTCTTTCGTTTTGTTCTCGGTCTTCTTATCCGCCGCAAGCGTCTTTTCGAGTTCCTCCGGCGTGGAGAACACCGGGTACGCTTTGCCCTCACGGACAAGCTGCTTCGCGTAGGTCTGGTAGATCACGGCGCGTTCAGACTGTTTGTACGGGCCGTAGATGCCTTTTCCGACGATACCGCCGTCTTCGCCGATCGCGGCGCCTTCATCAAAATGAACGCCGTAATGCGCCAGCGTGCGAATCAGCGACTGCGCCGCGCCGGGAACTTCCCGCTTGGCGTCGGTGTCTTCGATACGAAGGTACAGCACGCCGCCGGACTGGTGGGCAAGCCGTTCGTCGATCATGACCTGATACATTCCGCCGAAATGCACGAAACCCGTCGGGCTGGGCGCAAAACGCGTTACCTTGGCGCCCTCGGGAAGCGTACGCGGCGGATAAATCGCCTCCATTTCGGCAGGCGTTTTATCAATGTGGGGGAACAGCAGTTCCGCAAGCAATTCAAAATCCATACAGAACCTCACAAGAATCCTATTTTATCGTCATATTATACATCGGAAACGAACTTTTGTCAAGGGGACGAACGCAAGGTTTTCCCTGTTTTTGCAATGTTTGAACGCGAAAAAAACTTTTTTCGATACACCGCTTGCGGACGGGCGCATATACTTCCTGTGAGGGAGATGAAAAAGCAATGGAACGAATTCTGGTATTGACGTCCGTTACCTACGCCATGAAAGCCAAAGAACTGCTGCAAAAAGAGCGGATCCCTTCCTCTCTCACGCGGGAATCCGCCATACGAGCCATCCGAAGCTGCGGGTACGGCGTGAAGCTCGACGCCGAAGACGCCCCGCGCGCCGAAGTGATCTTGAGCCGTGCGGGCATCCGCGTTCTCGGGATCACCGACGCATCCGCAAGAAAGGACGGCTGACCGATGACCTATTTTGATCACGCCGCGACGGGTTTTCCGAAAAGCGAAGCCGTCCTTCGTGCCATGACGCAGGCGCACCGCACACTCGGAAACCCCGGCAGAAGCGGGCATCCGCCCGCGAGAATGGCGGAAGAACTTGTGTTTTCCTGCCGGTGCAGGTTGGCGGAACTGTTCGGGAGCACGCCCGAAAACGTAGTGCTGACGCCGAGCGCGACCTTTGCGCTCAATCTGGCGATCAAAGGGTTATACCTTCCGGGAAGCGAGGTCATCACTTCCGACCTGGAACACAACGCCGTCGTACGCCCGCTTCACGCGTTACGGCTCGCGCAGGAGATCACGATGAAGCAATTCCACGTCGATCTCGCGAGCGACGAAAAGACGGTGGAAAATTTTTCGCTTTGTGCCGGAAAGCACGCCGCGATGGCAGTCGTTACGCACGCTTCCAACGTCTGCGGGCGGCTGCTTCCGCTTGAAAAAATGCGGGAAAGCGTCGGCAGAGAAGATTTCCTGCTGATCGCGGACTGTTCGCAGACGGCGGGACACATTCCGATCGACATTCGAAAGCTCGGTGCCGACGTCATCTGCATTCCGGGGCACAAAGGGCTTTACGGCCCGATGGGGACCGGCGCGCTGATCTGCAATCCGGACAAAGAGCTCCGTTTCCGCACCGTCATCGAGGGCGGCAGCGGAACGCAATCCATTCTGACCGGGATGCCGGAATCTCTGCCCGAGCGGCTGGAAGCCGGTACCCCGAACGTCTGCGGCATCGCGGGACTCTGCGCTGCGGCAAAAGAATTTCGATACCCGCGCGAGGAAGGGCGGCTCTGCGAAATGCTGGCGGAAGGGCTGAAAAGCAAACGCGGCGTTCGCATTCACGGGAGAGAGGACGGCGGGGCGTATCTGCCGGTCGTTCTGTTCAACCTTGAGGGGACGGACTGTGAAACCGTCGCCGAAGCCCTTTCCGCAAAAGGTTTTGCCGTACGCGCGGGACTGCACTGCGCGCCGACGGCGCACCGGGCGCTCGGCACGCTCGAAACGGGCGGCGTTCGTGTCAGCATCGGGAGAGGAAACACCGAAGAAGACGTAAAGCGGTTTCTTTCCGCTTTCGTATAAAGAAAACCCCGTGATCGACACGGGGTTTGGCATTACTATGAACTATTCAGAGGATCAGTCTTCCACAAAATGTCCGTTTGCGAGCAGATATTTCTCGAAATCTTTGATGCAGGACTCGCGGGACTTGCTGCGGTACTGATATTTTGCGTGCGGCTCCGCAAGGCAGAAACGAACGTATTTGACCTCTTTGGAAGCGGTACGATCGGCGATCGCGTCTTCAACCTGGCAGTCGAACACGTAATACTTGCCGCCGATGCAGACGGTCGTCCAGTCGTGCGTGGTATAACCGCCCTTGATCGAGGTGGTATAACCGGTTACGATCGAACAATCCAAGCCGATATGACGCATCATGACGGTAAACATCGCGGAATAGCAGTTGCAGACGCCGATGCCCTCCAGGAACGACTGGTGTGCGCAGGGCCAGTATTCTTTTCCGGAGATCCAGTGCTTCGGCTGCTTATAATCCATGTGGTCAATGATGTAGTCGTAGCAGGCAAGCACTTTGTCGTAGGTATCCATTCCGTCGTGGAACAGTACGGCAAAGAGATCGTTCAGATATTTTTCAAGTTCGGGATAGTTCGTCACATACGGATGCAGATCCGCGGAATCCAACAGAACGCGGATTTTGTTGGAATTGGCAACCTGAATGCTGAAGTAAGTGCTGCCGAGGGTAATCGCGACGTCTTCGCTGTAAGGCGTATAGCCGGTAGCGGAAACATACATTTCGTAAATACCGGTCGTCATTTCCAGCTTCACTTCGCCGTTTTCATTCGTTCTGCCGGAATACTCGCCGATTTCGACGAGCGCGTTCTTGACAGGGTAGCATTCGGTATCCAGAACGGCAAACGTTACGGTAACGTTCAGTCCCATCAGTTCACGGGGCATGGTTACCTCATAGCCGTCATTCACTTCGAATTTGACGTCGGGATCGTAATCCAAAACGTAATCGGGAGTGTCGGTGTCGTCCAGCATTCCGGAAATGTCCAAACGCTGTTCGGGGCTTTCGGTGTCATCCGGGATCTCCGCAAAGGGATCGTCGGTGCCGCCGATCACGTTAAACAGAGGAAGTTCGAGTGCGTCGCACTGTTTTGCTTCGGGAAGTCCCGCCGGAGCGTTTTCCAAAAACAGATCGTCCGTTTCGGTCTGTGCAGCGCAGCCGCACAGCAGCGTGGCCAGCATTGACAGAACAAGCGCCAGCGCAAGCACTCTCCTTTTAGAATTCGTTTCTATGTTCATTTCGTTCACAACTCCAAATCGTAGCCGAATGACAAATTCTCGGCTTTTAATCCGTGTGTCATTATATCGGAAATAAACGGTTTTGTCAATATTATGTCTTCAAAATCGGCAGAATAGCCGAACAAGAGTGTTCTCTTTTGTGCAAAAAATACATGGTCTCAGGGCATTTTCACAGAAATCGTTGATTTTTCTCGAAGAAAAGAAGGGCAAAACATGAAGCAATCTTCCAAAATTCTGTTTGCGGGCGGCGACGGACGAATGATCGCCGCTGCCGAAGCATTCCAAAAGAAAGGCCACCGCGTTTCCTTTACGGGCTTGGAAAAAGCGAAAACGGACTCCGTTCCCTTTGCGCAGGCATCGGATCTGTTCGGAGAAGCGGACGCGGTCGTGCTTCCGCTCCCGTATTCGCGGGACGGGAAAACGTTGGAAGCGCCGTTCTCGGAGCAGACGATCCCTTTGCGCGATCTGTTCGCGCGGTGTGAGAAGACAGCCGTTCTCGGCGGGATGCTGCCGGAAACGGACGGGCGTAAGGACTATTACGATGAAGTGATGATCCTGCAGAACGCCGACGTAACGGCAGAAGCGGCGCTTGTTCTCGCCGCGCAGGCATCCGAAACGACTTTTGCGGGTGGGACGGCAATCGTACTCGGGTACGGCAGGATCGGCAAGCGGCTCGCTTCCAAGCTGCGCTCGCTCGGTTGTTCCGTCGTCGTGGCGGCGAGGAAGGAAAAAGACAGGGCGTTGATCCGACTCGACGGGTGCGAGGCGGTCGATTGCGCGGACGCGTCTTCCCTCTTTGGCGAAGCGGACTTCGTATTCAACACCGTTCCGGCGGCGCTGTTCCCGGAAGAAACGTTCGACGGAATCCCCGACTTTGTTCCCGTGATCGACCTCGCGAACAGTCTTACGGGGAAACGCGTACGCAACGCGAAAGGGCTTCCCGGAAAATACGCACCGGTGCGCGCCGGACAGATCCTCGCGGAAGCCATTGAGCGCACGCTCGGAAGGGAGGATAACCTATGAAACTCGCCTATTGCGTATGCGGATCTTTTTGCACGCATCAAAAATCGCTTGCGCAGCTTGAAAAACTGTGTGGGAAGCACGAGGTCTTCCCCGTCGTTTCGGAAATTTCCGCCTCGACGGACACGCGTTTCGGGACCGCGAGTGATCTGATTTCGAGATTGACCGAATTGACCGGGAAAACACCGCTCTACACGATCCGGGAAGCAGAGGAAATCATCACGCGCGGACGGTTTGACGCCGTGGTGGTCTGCCCCTGCACCGGAAACACGCTCGCGAAGATCGCCTGCGGCATCACGGACACCGTCGTAACCATGACGGTCAAGGCGCAGCTGCGCAACCGGCTTCCCGTCGTGCTTGCGGTCGCGACGAACGACGGGCTTTCGGCAAACCTGTTCAATTTTGCCGCCGCGCTCGAAAAGAAGCATTTGTTTCTCGTTCCGTTCGGGCAGGACGATCCGGTCGGAAAGCCGTCCTCGCTCGTCTGCGATTTCGAACGTCTGGAAGAAACGATCGAAGCGGCGGTCGCCGGGAAGCAAGTACAACCGATTCTGACGGGGACAAAAAACGCGGGCAAGTAACCCGCGTTTTTCTTCCTATTAAGTTATATATGCGCAAGAGTCTTTCGGAAACGGCCGTTCCGCCGCGCTTTCGCTTATTTGCAGTTGCGGAACACGTCGAGAACTTTGAACAGTTCGGACTCCTTGTTGTCTCTGCGCCAGGACTCCGCGTAACGCTTGCACCAGTCGTCCGTGAAGCCGGCGGGAACTTTTTTGCGGCTGCCGGCATAACGCGCGACGGACATCGCGATCAGGTACTGTCCTTCCGCCGAGATCGTCAGGTCGGTTACGTACTTGTTCTGCACCGGCAGAGCGCGCAGGTCTTCCGCGACGGAAAGCGCGATCTTTGCCGCTTCCGCAAGCTGCGCGGTATCCTGGTTAGGCGCCTGCCAGGTCTTGCAGTTGAAGTACAGGTTGACAAGCATCGACCAGCTTACGATTCCCTCGGAATCGCCGAGGCGGCGGAGCAGCTGCACGGACTTGCCGGTCTTGTCGCCGTAAATCATCCAGGCGATCTTGTTGTCAAACTCTTTGCAGGCAACTTTTTCATCCTTGTTCCAGGAGAACGCCGCACCGAGTACGATACCGTACATAGTGGAAGTGATCGGGCAGGTATGGCCGTAATCGCCCCACGCGGTATTCAGTGCGCCCATCGCGCCGTTGTCGTGTCCGGATTTGATCATCTTGATGATGTTCTGTTCCGCAAAATTGACGTGCTCCGCCATCTGATTCCAGCAGGAAGTTCCGGGGCAAAGCACCTGACGGAAGCCGGAATCGCGGAATTTCGTCGCGGTGGTAACGTCGGGGTTGTTGGTGTAGCTCCAGTTGAGCATCACGACGTCTTTGGAGAAACTGTCCATGATCTCCGGATGGTGCAGAATGATATCGCCCCACATCATGACGGTCTTGCCGAGCGACTGCACGTGTGCGATGATCTTTCCGGTAAATTCAAGGTAAAGTTTTCCGGTGTCCTTGCCTTTGTTTCTCCCCTGTCCGAGATCGAACGTTTCGTCGCAGCAGATGTTGAAATACTTGCTGCGGAACAGCGGCGCGTACTGATTGATCATGCTCTTGATGATTTCGATCGAGCCGGGATTGGAAGGATCGATGGTGTGATGCGCCATCGCGTTGTGCCACGGGTTATTGAACTTTTCGTACTTATCCAGTTCGCAGTATTCGTGCCATTTCGGATCGTCCAGCAGGCGATACAGATGACCGAACGTCGAGAGCGACGGAACGAAGTCGATGAAGTTCTCGTAGCAGTAATCGTCCAGCTCCATGATCTCGGAAGCCGTGATGCAGTTTTCCTTGTGCGCGATGCCGACGTATTCCTCAAACATGAAGGTGTGCTCGATATAGAACTGAAGCGAGTTGATCTTGTAGTAAGCGAGCAGATCGATGAATTCCTTGGTGGATTCCACGGTCGGAACGCGTCCGCGCGTAATGTCCTGATACATTCCGCGGTAGCTCATATCGGGAGCGTCTTCGATCTCTACGTTCGGGATCAAACCGCGGCTGTCTTTTGCGAGCTGGCGAAGCGTCTGGATGCCGTAGAACGCGCCGGCGAGCGAAACGCCGCGCACCGTGACGGATTTTCCGTTTGCGGAAAGCGTATATCCCTCTCCGCAGCCGTTCCCCGCGATGACGTTCACAAACCCGTCCAAAGCGGGTTCGCCGAGCACTTTCGTGAGCGTGATCTCGGTATGCGTTTCGGCGGAAAGTTCGGAAGCGAGCTTGCGCGCAAGGTAGCAGACACGGCTGTCGCAGGACGCGCTGAGCGCGATGCGGAAGCCGGCAAGATTGGTCTTTCCGGCAGCGACTTCGATCTTTTTCGGAGTGGGGATCAGCATATTCAACATATTGGGTCTCCTTTGAAAGCAAAATGCTTTATCTTGTTTTTTACAAGGCAATTTTACTATATAAAAGACAATTTGTCAAGGCGGTTGCGGAAGGTTTTTGTGCAAAAGTGAAAAAATGAAAAAACAATGAAAAAATGTTGTATTATATATTGACTTAATAGGAAGATTTTGATATAATGTGCATCGTGCGAAATGTGGGCTTTTTTGAGAAAAGACATTTTTCGACGATTCATTTTTTTGATAAAAAAATAAAAAATAAAACTCGGGAGAACCCCGCAAAAAGAAAGGAACCCATCGCATGAACACTACCATTGTTCTGGGTCTCATCATTCTTGCGTCTCTTGCCGGTCTGGCGTATGCCTGCTTCAACTTCTTCTCCGTGAAGAAGCTCGAAGAAGGTACCGACCGCATGAAGACCATCGCAGGTGAGATCCGCCTCGGCGCAAACACTTTCATCGAGTACGAGTACAAGGTAATCGCGATCGCAGCAGTCATCGTTGCAATCGTCATTGCACTGCTCATCTCCTGGTCCGCTTCGATCGCGTTCGTGATCGGTGCCGTGATGTCCGCAGTTACCGGCTTCATCGGCATGAAGATCGCGACCTACGCAAACGTCCGCGTGACCAACAAAGCACGTACCACCAAATCTCTCTCCGACACCCTGAAGGTCGCATTCAAGGGCGGCTCCGTCGTGGGCATCTGCGTTTCCGGCTTTGCTCTCCTCGGCATTTTCCTCGTTTTCCTGATCTTCGGCGTCGGTATGAATCAGATGACCACGCTCTACGATCCGAGCAAGCAGGTCCTCGGCAACTCCACGACCTCCATTCTCGGTCTGCTCATCAAGGACTTCCCCGCTCTCGGCGACAAGTTCTCGATGACCATTTCTTCCTACTCTCTGGGCTGCTCCATCGTGGCTCTGTTCGCTCGTATGGGCGGCGGTATCTACACGAAGGCGGCAGATATGGGTGCTGACCTCGTCGGTAAGACGGAGGCACACCTCCCCGAAGACGATCCCCGTAACCCCGCTACCATCGCGGACAACGTCGGCGATAACGTCGGCGACGTCGCAGGTCTGGGCGCAGACCTTCTCGAAAGCTACGTCGGCGCAATGATGTCCGGCATTATCATGGCGATCGAGCTGGCAGGCAACCACCTCATTTACAATCTCGACCTCGTCAAAGCATTGATGCTCTTCCCGCTCGCTCTTTCCGGTGTCGGTCTGATCGGCTGTATCCTCGGTATCGCTTCTCTGTTCATCCGCAAGAAGCTGTCCGACAACCCTCACAAAGAACTGAACGGCGCAACCTACATTTCCGCGGGCATTACCGTCCTCGGCACGCTGGTTGCGGCTTACCTGCTGTTCAAAGACGTTCCGAACCTCAAGGACGAGATCGGCTTCCTGGCAAGCTGGGTTTCCCCGTGGATCGGCGCGGCTCTCGGTATCCTCTCCGGTATTATTATCGGTAAGCTTGCCGAATACTACACCAGCGCGGACTACAAGCCCACGCGGGAAATCGCGGAAGCGTCCAAGGAAGGTCCCGCTGTGACCGTTACCCAGGGCCTTGCAGTCGGTACGATCTCCTGCATGTATCCCTGCGTCGTCCTCGGT
>JAGHTH010000044.1 GCA_018065365.1 Candidatus Coliplasma caballi | reverse complement strand
CCGGCCGGCGCACCGCTCACCCGCGTTTATTAAAAAAAAAAACCGGGCCTGCCCCTGCGCGGCCCCCCCACGACTTGCGGAGAATTCGGCGGTAAGGACGGGCTGCTTCCGTCTTCGCTGCTCGGTTAGAAAGGGCATTTCGGTATGAAAGCGACCATTCAGAATTTCTTTGCCAAACTGTTCGGACAAACGAGCGGGCTTTACTATATCAACGGGCCGCAGACGCTTCCACCGCCGCTTTCCAAAGAGGAGGAAGACGCTTTGCTCGCGCTGCTGCCCGACGAAAAGGCACGGCAGACACTCGTCGAGCGCAATCTTCGGCTCGTGGTCTATATCGCAAAGCGGTTTGAAAGTTCCGGCACGGGCATCGAAGACCTGATTTCGATCGGAACGATCGGGCTGATGAAAGCGGTTTCGACGTTCTGCCCGAACAAGCAGATCAAGCTTGCGACCTACGCCTCGCGGTGCATCGAGAACGAAATTTTGATGTACCTGCGGAAAAGTGCCGGACAGCGCACCGAACTTTCTTTGGACGAGCCGCTCAACGTTGATTACGACGGCAACGAGCTGCTGCTCGGAGATATGCTCGGAACGGAGAGCGACGACGTCTGCAAGGAACTTGAAAAGCGGGAGGAAAAGCGGCTGATCCGAAAGGCGCTCGATTCCCTCTCCGAGCGCGAGCGGCTGATCATCGAATTGCGGTTTGGTTTCTGCACGAACGGCGGCAAGGAGAAGACGCAAAAGGAGGTCGCCGACCTGCTCGGCATCTCGCAAAGTTATATTTCGCGGTTGGAGAAAAAGATCATCGAGCGGTTGAAGGAGCTGCTCGAAAAAGAGGGGTGCAGTTGAAATAGCAAAAGCGAGGAATCTACTCCTCGCTTTTTGCATTCTGTTCTTACGGGTTTTATTCTTCGCTTTTCTGTTCTTCCGGCGGAAGAAGTTTGACGCGAATGCCTTTTAAGTGCATGAAGTGGTTGGAAAGGCGGAGCGTTTTGCCGTTGTCGAGCAAAAACAGATGGTTATAACCGCTGGTGTCGCAATAGGTCGCGTTTTCGATATGGCCGTTCTCAAAAATCAGTTTGACGCGCGGCTTTTTTTCATAATCCAGCGTCAGATCGCCGACAAGGAAATTCATTGCTTCCCTCTCTTTCGGAGCAGGACGACGACAACCGCCGCCACGGCAAGCAAAGCCGCTCCCGCCAACGAAAGCAGCAGCCAGGGCGGGAAGATGCCGGGGTCCGACGGATCCGTGTCGTTATGGTCGATCGGAGCGTCCAGACCCACGGACGATTCGTCGGACGATTCCGTCATTTCGGAAGATTCTGCCGGCTCGGAGGGCTCCGGCTCTTCGGAAGACTCTGCCGGTTCGGAAGATTCCGTTACAGAGGATTCTTCGGGCTCGTCGGAAGAAGTTTCTTCGGGCTTCGAACTCTCCTCTGCCGGCTCGGAAGAAGCAGAGGATTCTTCCTGCCCGGAACTTTCGTTTGCGGAAGATTCCGGCTCGGAGGATTCTTCTTTTATCGGCTCGTCATACAAACCGTACCCTTTGATCGAAGCGTCGGTCAGCGAATACGTCTTTTTTACCACGGCGCACGAGGAAGATCCCTCGACCACCGTTACGTCGCTTGCGGAAACGCCGACGACGATCCCGCAGCGATCGCCGTGCGCGCCGGGATGTGCCGTGTCGGAATGATACGGCTGGTCGTCGAAGATCACGACGTCGCCGATCGCGGGCGTATGATCTTTTGCCCAGCGGAACGTTAACCCGAGGTCGTCCGTTACGGACCAGACGGTCGGAGTGATCACGGTGTCCGGAATGCCGGCACGGTTTGCGCACCAGCTCACGAAAATGCCGCTCCACGCCGTTTGTTTGCCGAACCAATAGCCGTACTCGGTATATTTGCCTTTCCCGCTCGTATAATTCCCGGTTACCTGATAGACGTAGTCGCCCTCGTGGTAGCCGACCTGCGACAGAGCGACGGCGGCAAGGTCTTCGTGATAGTTGCCCGTCTTCTCTACCGCCTGCAATTTTTTATAGTAATCGCTTCGTTTATACCATTTGGAAGTTTTGGGAGCGTCGGGAGAATAAGGGCGGTCGGGATAAACGCCGTAGCCCTTGATCTCGGAATAATTCAGCGCGTAACTTTTCTCACGCACGGCGTTGGAAGAGTTGCCCTCGACCGTTTTGACCGTGTTGCCGGAAACCTCGACCACGATGCCGACGTGATCGCCGAATTCGTCGGGCTCCTCGGCGCCGGTATAGGTGCGGTAAGGCGCAAAGTCAAACACGATGATGTCGCCGGGAACGGGCGTATATTCGTTCTTCGGACGGTATTCCACGCCGAAGTCCGCCGCGTCCGCCCAGCCGGTCCTGCCGATCACGCCCTGCGGGATGCCGGCGCAGTTGGCGCACCAGCAGATGAACATGGCGCACCAGTCCGATTGCAGCCCGTACCACGAGCCGAACTCGGTATAGTTCTCGCTGCCGGAGCCGTTTCCGCCGTGCAGTTCGCTTTCGTTGTTACCCTCGTGATAGCCGACCTGCGATTTTGCGACCGCGACGATATCTTTGCGGTAGTCGCCGGTCAATTTGACGTCGCGGAGTTTTTTGTAGTACGGGGAAGATCGGTACGCCTCGGAGGGCTCATAGTCGGGCTCCAACGCTGCCGTGGGCAGCGCGGAAGGACAAAGCAGGCAGAACATCAGAAACAGGCAGAGCGCCGTCAGAATGTTTTTCCGTCTCATGCGCGATCTCCCGTCAGTTCTGATTCGTCTCGAATTCCCACGCGGAGCGGCACATATCTTCCAGCGTACGAGTGGCTTTCCAGCCGAGTTCCCTCTCCGCTTTGGACGGATCCGACCAAACTTCCGCAATGTCGCCCTCACGGCGAGGCGCGATCTTGTAGTTCAGTTTGATCCCGTTGGCTTTTTCAAACGCGTGGATCATATCCAGCACGGAATAGCCGATGCCGGTACCGAGGTTATAGACCTTGACGCCGGGCTGATCGAGGCAGGGCAAAACCGCAACGTGTCCCGCCGCAAGATCGAGGACGTGGATATAGTCGCGCACGCCCGTTCCGTCGTGGGTGGGATAGTCGTCGCCGAACACGGACAGGCAGGGCAGGATCCCTTTCGCGACACGCGTTACGTAGGGCATCAGGTTGTTCGGGATGCCGTTGGGGTTGTCGCCGATCAGTTTGCTGTCGTGCGCGCCGACGGGGTTGAAATAGCGAAGCAGAACGATGCTCCAGCGCGGATCCGCCGTATGCAGATCGGTCAGGATGCGTTCCAGGTACAGTTTGGTCGTGCCGTAAGGGTTGGTCGTGCCGCCGGTCGGAAAATCCTCGTTGATCGGGACCGACGCGGGCGTTCCGTACACCGTCGCGGAAGACGAAAAGACGATCTTCCGGCAGTCATGGCGATCCATGACCGCGAGCAGCGTCAGCGTACCCGTGATGTTGTTATGATAATAACGAAGCGGCTGATGAACGGACTCGCCGACCGCTTTCAAGCCCGCGAAATGAATCACGGCGTCGATCGCGTGTGCGGAAAAGATTCTTTCGAGCGCGTCTTCGTCAAGAATGTCCGCTTCATAGAAGACGGGACGGATGCCCGTGATCGTTTCGATGTGATCGACGATCTCTTTTTTGGAATTGGAAAGGTTGTCGAGAATGACGACTTCGTCGCCGCGTTCCAGAAGTTGCACGCAGGTATGAGAGCCGATATAACCCGTGCCGCCCGTAACAAGAATACGCATAATATGATCTCCTGTCCGTATATTTTTTTCGCTTTTCATTCTATCATATTTTTTTGAAAAAATCAATAGCGGAAAAGCGAAAAAGTGCAGCTCGAAAATGTATGATTTTTAAGAAAAAAGAACGAAATTCCGCGAAAACGGCTTGACATATTCTGAAAAGTATTGTATAATGTATAAAATTGTGTATGCTGGATTTTTGTGGGCATAACGGCTTCCCCGTTTTCATATTCTGTCCGGGGTGGTCATTGATGAAGCAAAACCGCATCAAAATCTGTGTGCTGTTACTGACGGCAGTTCTTTTTCTCGCCTTGCCCGTCGTTCCTGTGGAAACGGGAAAGAACGAGCGCGTCGCGTCGGTTTCTTGCGACACGTTCCGGACCGAGCTTTCGGTACTTTCCGGCGTCGGAGCGGAATGCGCGTTCCTATATGCGCCGGAGAGCAATACCGTGCTGTTTTCGCAGAACGCGGATCGCAGGCACGGGATGGCAAGCACAACCAAGATCATGACGGCGATCACGTCTTTAGAACTGCTTCCGCTTGACAAAGCGATCACGGTCGGCAAAGAAATGACCGGCGTCGAGGGCAGTTCGATCTATCTCGTTCCGGGCGAAACGCTGACGGCGGAGCAGCTTCTTTACGGGTTGATGCTCGAAAGCGGCAACGACGCCGCGGTCGCACTCGCGATCGCCTGCGCAGGAAGTGTTGAGCGATTCGTGTTCTTTATGAACGCGAAAGCCGCCCTGCTCGGCTGCAATGACACGCGCTTCGCAAACCCGCACGGACTTTCCGACAACGGACATTACACCACGGCGAGAGAACTCGCGCTGCTGACCGCTTACGCGATGGAAAACGAAACGTTCCGGAAGATCGTTTCGACGTACAGCGTCCGCATTCCCTACAAGGATACGGAGAACGGGCGGCTTTTGGTCAATCACAACCCGATCTTACGTTCGTTCGACGGGCTGATCGGTGTCAAAACGGGTTGGACGACGCTGGACGGAAAGTGTTTCGTAACCGCGGCGGAGCGGAACGGTCTGACGCTGATCGCCGTTTCACTCGGCGACACCAACATTTCGGCAACGCACCGGCAAATGCTCGAAGCGGGATTTGCGGCATGCGAGCGGACCGTACCGACGGTCGAAACGACGTTCCGTCTGGCTCTCGTCGGCGGGAAAGAATCGTTTGCCGACGTCGAGGTCGCTTCCCTGCCCGCGTTCTGCCTTCCGAAAGGCGCTTCCGTGAGCGCGCGGATCGAAGCGCCGGCGTTTCTTTACGCGGGCGTGCGGAAAGGCGAAACGGTCGGCAGAGTCGTTTTCCTGTGGAACGGCAAAGAGATCGGGCAGGCGGAACTCGTCTGCGCGGAAAACACGGAAGTCAGACACATTTCATTCTGGGAGAAAGTGTTCGGATAAAAGTCATGGACGAAAAATTACAGAAATACGTTTCCGACTGCGGACTGATGTCCCGCAGAGCAGCGGAAAAGGAAATCGAAGCGGGGCATTTCGCGATCAACGGTGTCAAGGCAAAGCTCGGCGACCGCACCGATCCCGCAAAGGACAAGGTAACATACCGCGGCGAGCCGCTCGTGCGCAAGCCGGGCAAAAAGACCTACCTCCTTTTGAACAAGCCCGCCGGCGTCGTAACCACGATGCAGGACGAACTCGGCAGAAAAACCGTTTCGGAGTTCGTTTCCGACCTCGGGAAGCGCGTTTATCCGGTCGGACGGCTGGACAAGGAC
>JAGHTH010000203.1 GCA_018065365.1 Candidatus Coliplasma caballi | reverse complement strand
TACCCACACTCAGCTGCAACCGCAGCGATCACGTCGAAATTGGTCAAAGAAACGTTTTTAACATTTGCTTCTGCAAGACGATCTAAGCCCTTTTTCATTCCGTAAGTAAAGATACTGACGATTCCGAGCACTTCGGCGCCCGCTTCACGCAGAACGTTTACGACCTCGATAACGCTTCCGCCGGTCGAGATCAGATCCTCGACTACAACGACTTTCTGTCCGGGTTTCAGTTCCCCTTCGATTTGATTTTGTCTTCCGTGATCTTTTGCGCCCGATCGAACGTATCCCATCGGCAGCCCCATCAGATGTGCCGTAATCGCCGCGTGCGCAATTCCCGCCGTAGAGGTCCCCATCAGCACTTCAACATCCGGATAATTCTCACGGATGGTCTCCGCGAGTCCGTTTTCCACGTCGTTCCGTACCTGCGGTGCCGTCAAAGTCAGACGGTTATCACAATATACCGGGCTTTTGATCCCACTCGCCCATGTAAAGGGTTCTTCCGGGCGAAAAAATACCGCACGGATGGAAAGAAGGTCTTTTGCGATTGTACGATTCAGTTCCATAATGATTCTCCTATTTCAGTCAATGAATTCCGCAACGCACCGTTCGTACGCCGAAACCGGATCAGACACCGCCGTAATCGGTCGTCCGACGACAATGTAATCCGAGCCGAGTTCTTTTGCTTGTCGAGGCGTCGTAACACGTTTTTGGTCTCCGATATCGCCGTCGGCAAATCGAACGCCGGGCGTAACCGTCAAAAATTGATTGCCGCAGCACGAGTGCACCTTTCCGGCTTCCAGCGGTGAACACACCACACCATCCAGCCCGGCCTTCGCAGCATTCTGTGCGTAGTGCATCACAACCTGATCGAGAGGTTCGCGAATCAAAAGGTCATTTTCCATGCTTTCCTGATCGGTAGAGGTCAACTGTGTAACCGCGATCAACAGAGGTCTGCTGCCGTCTTCACGGGTAAGGCCTTCCAAAGCCGCCTGCATCATACGAATCGTACCGCCGGCGTGCAGATTGCAAATATCAACGTCCAGCGAAGAAAGCACCGCCATCGCTTTTTTGACGGTATTCGGAATATCGTGCAACTTCAGATCCAGGAAAATCTTATGACCGCGCTGTTTCAGTTCCCTGACAATCGACGGCCCTTCGGCATAGAAAAGTTCCATTCCGATTTTTACGAACGGCTTACGATCGCCAAATTTGTCTAAAAATTCAAAGGTTTGTTTTGCCGACGAAAAATCGCAGGCAATAATCACGTCTTTTCCCATTATTTTGCTCCTTGTTTGATTGACAGATCTGACAATGAATCGATTCCGTATTTTTCCATTGCCGCAGGAAGATCTCTTACAATATCCCTGCATACGAACGGATCAAGCAGGTTTGCCGCGCCGACTTGTACCGCCGTTGCCCCCGCCATCATCATTTCCAACACGTTTTCCGCACTGGAAACGCCGCCGATCCCGACGACCGGAATATCAACCGCGTGCGCAACCAGATAGACCAGACGAAGCGCAACCGGAAAAACAGCAGCGCCAGAGTATCCTCCGAAAACGTTCGCAAGAATAGGTTTGCGCGTTTTCAGATCGATTCGCATTCCCATCAGCGTATTGATCAGTGAAATACCGTCCGCTCCCGCGTCTTCACATGCTTTAGCAATGGACACGATATCGGTTACGTTTGGCGAAAGCTTTATCAAAACCGGCTTGGTGGTTGCCTCTTTGACCGCCTTTGTGATCGCGTAAGCGGCATCACATTGCATACCGAAACTCATTCCGCCGCCGTGTACATTCGGGCAGCTGATATTCACTTCCAACCAGCCGACCTGTTCTTCTTTATCCAGTTTCTTACAGGTATAAACGTATTCCTCCATGGAGAATCCGCCGACGTTCGCAATTACGGGTTTGTGAAAGCACTTTTTCAGTTTCGGAAGTTCTTCGGAAATTACTTTCTCTACGCCCGGGTTCTGCAAACCGATCGAGTTCAAAATACCGGACGGTCCCTCCGCGATACGCGGTGTCGCGTTTCCGAAACGAGGTTCTTTCGTCGTCCCTTTGAACGAGAAAGTTCCGAGACAGTTAATGTCGTAAAGTTCGGCAAATTCATATCCGTATCCGAACGTCCCGGATGATGCAATGACCGGATTATCCAACTCAATTCCGCAAAGATTCACGTTCAGTTTTCCCATAGAATTTCCTCCTTTTTCAGCACAGGACCGTCTTTGCAGATCCGTTTATAACCAGTAATCGTTTTGCAGGAACAGCCCATGCAGGCACCGAAGCCGCATCCCATTCTTTTTTCAAAACTAAACTGCCCTTCCGTTACGGTCGAACGATATACCGCTTTCAGCATCGGTTCCGGACCGCAGGTGTAAAAATAGGTGTAGTCATGCGGCATGGCGTCGGTTACGAAGCCCTTTTTGCCGTAACTCCCGTCAACCGTCGTAACGATGACGTCCGCACCGAGCGCACGGAACTCTTTTTCATAAAACACTTCATTTTGGGTATTGAATCCGAGTACGACGCTGACACGTTTCCCATCCTCGATCAGTTTTTTTGCAAGGTAATACAACGGAGGAACGCCCACACCGCCGCCGAGAAGGAGCGGATGAGATCCGCTCAAAGAAAGATCGTATCCGTTGCCCAACCCGGTCAGAATATCAAGCGTTTTACCGGGTGTCATCTTCGAAAGATCCTCTGTCCCTTTTCCAACCACCTTATAGATAATCGTAATGATACGATCTTCCAGATCACAAAGTGAAATCGGACGGCGAAGATACAATCCGTCTATTCGGATATTCAGAAATTGTCCCGCGTTCGTAAACGAAGACGTATCTCCCTCCAATTTCATCCGATATACCGAATCGGTCAGCGGAATATTTTCTCTGACGGTAAAAACTCCTTGTTTCATGCGAAAACCTCTCTTTCTGTTGCTTCGGCCGCGTCCGATCAATGTAAGTAAGATTACGAATCAATCGTCGAGATCGTCAGAGTCGTTTCCTCGAGCACGTCAAGCAAAACACGAACCGTATCCAGCGACGTAAAGATCGTTACGTTGTTCTCCGTAGCATAATGACGGATCATCTGACCGTCGCTTTCTTGCCCTCTGGATCCAACGTCGCGCGTATTGATTACGTAAGCAATGTGTCCCTGGCGGATCGCCTCCGGAATTTCATTGCTTCCGTCGCTGATCTTTTTCAAAATGTGCGTGCGGATCCCGTTCTGTTTCAAGAACCTTGCGGTACCTTCCGTCGCCTGAATATTGAAGCCGAGATTATAGAAGCGTCTGATCAGCGGAAGCGCTTCTTCTTTATCTCTTTCGCAGATCGTCGCGAACACGGTTCCGTAGTTCTGAAGGTGCGTTCCTGCCGCCTGAAGCGCTTTGTAAAGCGCACGATTCAATTTATTGTCATACCCGATCGCTTCGCCGGTAGACTTCATTTCGGGCGACAGATAGGCGTCAAGCCCTTTGATCTTATTGAAGGAGAAGACCGGAACTTTCACGTAGAAGCGTTTCTTTTCTTCCGGATAGAGATCGAATATTCCCTGTTCTTTCAGACTCTTGCCGAGAATCACCTCGGTTGCAATGTCCGCGAGAGAATATCCCGTTGCTTTGGAGAGGAACGGAACGGTGCGGGAAGAACGCGGGTTTACTTCGATGATGAACACGTTTTCATCGTGATCAACAATGAACTGGATGTTATAAAGTCCCTTGATCCCGATCCCAAGCCCAAGTTTCTTTGCATAGGTCAGAATGATCCCTTTGACTTTATCCGAGATGCTGTATGAGGGATAAACGCTGATGGAATCGCCGGAATGGATGCCCGTTCGTTCGACCAATTCCATGATGCCCGGAACAAAGACGTCTCTGCCGTCGCAGATCGCATCAACTTCGACCTCTTTGCCGAGGATATACTTATCAACAAGAACCGGTTTATCGGCGTCGATCTCCACCGCGGTTTTCAGATAATGGCGAAGTTGATCCTCATCGCCGACGATCTGCATCGCACGACCGCCGAGAACGAAACTCGGGCGTACCAATACGGGATATCCGATTTCCGCTGCCGCTTCAACACCGTCTTCAATACGCGTTACCGCGCGTCCTTTCGGCTGCGGGATATTCAGTTCCTGCAGGATTTTTTCAAAACTGTCGCGATTCTCCGCCCGTTCGATCGCCTCACAATCCGTGCCGATGATCTTCACACCGTATTCTTTCAACGGTTCGGCAAGGTTGATTGCGGTTTGTCCGCCGAGAGAGGCGATCACGCCTTCGGGCATTTCATAATCCAGAATCGACATCACATCTTCGGGCGTCAGCGGCTCAAAATATAGCTTATCCGCGGTCGTGTAGTCGGTCGAAACCGTTTCGGGATTGTTGTTGATGATAATCGCTTCGTAATCTGCGCGTCTGATCGTTTGCACGGCGTGTACCGTGGAGTAGTCAAATTCCACGCCCTGCCCGATTCGAATCGGACCGGCGCCAAGCACGACAATCTTATTTTTGCCTGTCAGACGGGATTCATTCTTGATTTTCGGTTCAATCAAATGCAAATAAGTGGAATACAGATATGCAATGTAATGTCCCGTGTGGAGCGTATCGACCATTCGGAACACCGGCGTTATGTTGTTCTGCTTGCGCAGACGTCTGACATCGCATTCTTTCAGTTCCCAAAGATGCGCGATATACCGATCGGAAAAGCCGAGAATTTTTGCGGCTTTCAGTGTGCGCAGATCCTCGGGGCGCGTTTTCAGCAGTTTTTCCATTTCTACGATGCGAGAGAAAGATTCCAAAAACAATTCCGTGATCATTGTCGTTTCATGGATCTTCTCAATACTCTCTCCGCGACGAAGAAGTTCCGTCACGGCATAGAGGTTGTCCGCGCGGAAATCAGAAACGTAAGCGTAAAGATCCTCGGTTGTCATTCCGTCAAACTTCGGAAGATAAAGATGGCAGACCCCCGTTTCAAGCGATCGTACCGATTTTAACAGGCATTCTTCCAACGTCGAGCCGATTCCCATGACCTCGCCGGTTGCTTTCATCTGCGTACCGAGGTTGTTCGGAGCGTCCGAAAATTTGTCAAACGGGAAGCGCGGGAATTTTGCGACGATATAATCCAGCGACGGCTCCGTGGCAGCGGTACCGCCGGCCACCGGGATCTCATCCAACGTCATGCCAACAGCGACCTTTGCGGTAACTCTTGCGATCGGATACCCACTTGCTTTGGAAGCAAGCGCGGAAGAACGGGAAACGCGGGGATTGCCTTCAATCAGGTAATATTCTTTTCCGTCAGGACGAAGCGCAAACTGAACGTTGCAGACACAATCAATCTTCAACTCAAGGATCAAACGGATGGCGCTGTCGTTGAGCATTTTCATTTCTTCCGGTGTCAGCGACAGGATCGGAGCCACGACAACCGAATCGCCGGTGTGTACGCCGACGGGATCGACGTTTTCCATGCCGCAAATCGTGATCGCGTGATCCGCGGAATCGCGCATAACCTCAAATTCGATTTCCTTATACCCTCTGACGCTCTTTTCGATCAATACCTGATGGACCGGCGAGAGTCGGAACGCGTTGATTCCCACTTCTTCCAAATCCTTATCGTTATAAGCAAAACCACCGCCGGTCCCGCCGAGCGTGAACGCGGGACGCAGAACGACCGGATACCCGATCGTGTGAGCCGCTTCTTTCGCTTCTTCCAAACTGTACGTAATCTGCGAAGGAATCGTCGGTTCTCCGATCGACTGGCAAAGTTCCTTAAAGAGTTCGCGGTCTTCGGCACGTTCGATGCTTCTGCTTGAGGTCCCGAGCAGTTTTACGCCGCATTCTTTCAGAATACCTTTCTGTTCCAACTGCATGGCAAGGTTGAGACCGGTTTGCCCGCCGATGCCGGGAACGATCGCGTCTGGACGTTCATAACGAAGGATCTTCGCGACGTATTCCAACGTCAGCGGTTCCATATAAACCTTATCGGCAATAGAAGTGTCTGTCATGATCGTGGCGGGGTTTGAGTTGCACAAAATGACCTCGTACCCTTCTTCTTTCAGCGCCAGACACGCCTGCGTACCGGCATAATCAAATTCCGCCGCCTGTCCGATCACGATCGGTCCTGATCCGATAATCAATACTTTTTTGATGTCCGTTCTCTTTGCCATTTTGCCATCTTCCTTTCAGTTTTATAAACGCTTTAAATCAATTTTCAATCCTTACCGGATCAATTCATGCATGATAAACAACTTTTCCGTCGCAGACAGTCAGAAGACATTTTCCAAACACGAGTCGATTCGCAAACGGAGTGGCTTTCCCTTTCGAGAGGAAGTGAGCCGGATCGATCGTTTCCTGTACGGAAAGATCCCACACGGTATAGTCCTTTCTTTCCGGGATCGCGAAACGCCTTCTCGGAGCTTCCGTAAGAAGATCGATCAATCTTTCAAGCGTCAGGATACCGGGTTTCACAAGCCCGGTATAAAGAAGCGGGAAAGCGGTTTCCAACCCGACGATTCCAAACGCGCTGCCGGCAAGACCTTTTGCTTTTTCTTCCGCGGAGTGCGGCGCGTGATCGGTTGCGATCATATCGATCGTGCCGTCTGTCAGACCGCGCAGCAATTCCTCTCTGTCTTCTTTGGAACGCAGCGGCGGATTCATTTTGAACCGCCCGTCTTCCTGCAAATCGTTTTCGTCCAGCAGTAAGTAGTGCGGAGCCGTTTCACAAGTTACGTTGACTCCGAACTTTTTTGCATTGCGTATCAACTCGACGCTTTCTTTGCAGGAGATATGACAGACGTGATATGCGCAGCCGGTTTCGGCAGCAAGCCGCAAATCGCGTTCGATCGGTTTCCACTCGCTTTCGGAACAAATTCCTTTGTGTCCGTGTTCCTTTGCATAAATTCCGTCGTGAATATATCCTCCGCGCAGCAATGAATTATCCTCGCAATGTGCGACGATCGTCTTTCCGAGCCGTTTGGCTTTCATCATTGCTTTACGCATCATATCTTCGCTTTGAACGCCTTTGCCGTCGTCGGAAAAGCCAACGACAAACGGCGCAAGTCCGTCAAGATCCGAGAGTTCCGTTCCGTTTTGCCCGATCGTGATCGATCCGTAAGGCAAAACCTCTATAACGGCATTCAAACGAATCAGTTCCGTTTGCTTTTGAAGATGCTCCGCGGAATCCGGGACGGGATTCAGATTCGGCATAGTGCATACAGTCGTATATCCCCCATGCGCCGCAGCCGCAGAGCCGGTATTCATCGTTTCTTTATAAGAAAAACCGGGCTCGCGAAAATGCACATGCACATCGCAAAACCCGGGAAAGAGAACAGTACGATCGGAAAGAACAGCGGAGAGTACGGAAGAAGGAAGTAAAGACAATACTTCTTCGGTAAGGAGTTCCCGCTTTTTTTCCGGATTGTTCGTAATGATCGTCATTTCAGACTCCTTTATTTCACAAAAAAGCCTTGTCAGGATCGACAAGGCAGTAACACAAAACAATTCGTTTATAAGAAGCGAATTCGTATGATTGACATTCTTGTTGATCTCTCTGGATCGCACTTAAAGAATTCATTTTCCATAATATAGCACACGAAAAGGCGTTTGTCAAGACCTTTTTTGCATTTTTAATAAAACCGGAAATTTGCGATCACTTTTCCGAGAACGACGACCTCTTTTGCCAGAATCGGCTGCATCGCGGAATTTGCCGGCTGCAGACGAATATGATCGTTTTCGCGGAAATAGCGTTTGACCGTTGCGGAATCTTCCAGCAAAGCGACGACAATATCTCCGTCATCTGCGTAATGCCCGCTCTCGACGACCACGATGTCCCCGTCCAGAATACCCGCCTCGATCATACTTTCGCCCATCACGCGCAACGCAAACAAATTGGTTCTTCCGCGCGCCATAACAGACGGAAAATCTACGTAGCCGTCGTAATTTTCAACGGCAAGAATCGGGATACCGGCTGTTACACGTCCTAAAATCGGAACTCTGCGGGTATATTCTTCCGAAGTCGGATCTTCCAACCGCACCGCTCTGCTTTTGTTAGAGTCGCGGCGCAAAGCGCCTTTCTCCTCCAAACGATGCAAATAAGCGTGCACCGTTGAGGTGGAATGAATTCCGACGGCACGGCAGATATCACGAATCGTAGGCGCAAAACCGTCTTTTTCTATGCTCTGCTTGATGAATTGAAGAATCTGATACTCTTTGTCATTCAATTCCGCCATCGTCATTCACTCCTTTCACGGAAAGTTCAAACAATTCTTTTGCGCGTTCCGTTTGGCCGCTGATCCAAAAATAACCGTACAGGCATTCCAAACCCGTCGCTCTGCGATAGTCCAGAATCGACGCACTCTTGGAATGATGCGCACTTTTGGCGTTTCTGCCGCTTTTGAAAATCGCCGTTTCTTCCTCGTTCAGCAACGGCAGAATGCTCTCAACAATGCGACTCTGTCCGGCTGCGGTTACGATCTTCTTGGACGCCTGATTTAAATCGGAGGTTTTGCAGTCTCCGTTTCCGATCAGATACGCCCGCGCAAGCGTTTCAAAAAACGAATCACCTAAATAGGCAAGCACCAACGGACTGTAATCGCCGCGATGAAACGTCATACCCGCTTCCATGTGGTGCCCTGCGGGGTATCAGTCAGAATGATCCCCTGTTCTTTCAACTGATCGCGGATCGCGTCTGCTTTTGCAAAATCTTTTGCTTTTTTGGCGGCGATTCTCTCTTCCACAAGTGCCTCTATCTCCGCGTCGCCTTCCGAAGCGGGTTCGTTTTCGGCTGTATTGCGATCTGCGGCTTCCAACAGACTCAAAGAAAGAACACGATCGAATTCACCGATGAGGTACCGTTTGGTCGCGGCGTTCGTCCTGCACTTAAGAACGTCGTACAGAACGGTAATTGCCATCGCGGTGTTCAAATCCTCGCTCAATGCGTCATCGAACTTTTTCTTCATCTCTTCAATGACCGCGAGATCCAGCGTTTCATTCGCTTCGGCACGCAAAGCGGCAATTTTCTCGATCAGTTTCTTGTATGCGCTCTGCGCATTGTCCAGGTTTTCATAGGAGAAGGTCAGAGACTTGCGATAATGGGATTGCAGGCAGAACAAACGGTATGAAAGCGGATCGTACCCTTTTTCTTGGAGCAAAGAGACGGTCAGAAATTCGCCCTTGGATTTGCTCATTTTACCGTTCGTCGTATTCAGATGATGAACGTGGAACCACTGCGGACACCACGGATGTCCGAGATAAACTTCACTCTGCGCGATTTCATTCGTATGATGAGGGAACTGGTTATCGATCCCGCCGCAATGCAGATCGAGATATTCGCCGCAATGCTTGATGCTGATCGCGGAGCATTCGATATGCCAACCCGGATACCCGTATCCCCACGGGCTGTCCCATTTCAGTTCCTGATCTTCAAATTTCGATTTTGTAAACCAGAGAACGAAATCGCTCTTGTTGCGTTTGTTGTCATCGGCTTCCACGCCTTCGCGGACACCGACTTCAAGATCTTCCTCATTGTGCTTGTTGAAAACGTAGTATTCCTGTAATTTGGACGTATCAAAATAAACGTTTCCGCCCGCAACGTAAGCGTACCCTTTTTCGATCAGTTTGGAAACCATTACGATAAACTCGTCAATGCAGTTCGTCGCCGGCTCCACAACATCCGGACGGCGGATATTGAGTTTCTCACAATCCGCAAAAAAGGCATCGGTATAGAATTTCGCGATCTCCATAACGGATTTATGCTCGCGCTTTGCGCCTTTGAGCATCTTGTCTTCGCCCGTATCGGCATCGCTGGAAAGATGGCCGACATCTGTAATATTCATCACACGAAGAACGTCGTATCCTGCATAACGGAAGTATTTTTCCAAAACGTCTTCCATAATATAACTGCGCAGGTTACCGATATGCGCGAAATGATAAACGGTCGGCCCGCAGGTGTACATGGAAAGTTTCCCTTCCGCGTGTGTATGGAACGGCTCGACCGTTCTGGTAAGACTGTTGTATAATCTCATAGGATAAATTTGAACCTCACTGTTTTCGAATAATCAATTACTTCGTGGCGTCAAGATATTTCCAATACGTCAGTATATAATTCAGACCGGACCATACCGTGAACACGGATACGAGGATAATCATAATAAAGGTAAACCAGCCGCGAGCAAACGGCAAAACCAACGGCTCCAGAAGAACGGAACAGATGCAGATGATCTGCGTGTTGGTTTTGATCTTTCCGAGGATATTCGCGGCAACGACAACTCCGCTCTTTGCCACGACAAGACGCATGGACGTCACGGCAAGTTCACGGAACAAAACGATCATCGAACACCAGAAAAACATCTGCTTCAGAACGTTTTCCGGAATGCAGAAATCATATACGAACCAATCGTTGTAATGAATCGCATAGGGAGACATGCACAAAGAAAACATCGCGCCGAGAACGAGGAATTTATCCGCCAACGGATCCATGAATTTCCCGAAATCCGTGATAAGTTGTCGTTTCCTCGCAATATGCCCGTCCAAAAAATCCGTTACCGCAGCCGTAATAAATATTACGCTTGCAATGATACGGCTGATCCAATCAGCCGCGCCGTTATCTCCCGCAAAAAAATCATACACGGCAAACAGAATGAATGCCGGAATCAATGTAATGCGGATTAATGTCAGTTTATTCGGTAAGTTCAAAAGGAATCGCCTCTTTCCGTTCTTTACGAATTCGGGATCGTTTTGCCGAGAAGATCGTAATCAAGTACCTCATCGATCAAAACATTCACAAAGTCTCCTTCTTTCACATTGAAAGAAGAAGAAAAATATACTTTCCCGTCAATATCGTATGCGTCGGCATACGAACGTCCGTAAAATTGTTCCGCAACCTGATCGTATCCCTCGCAGAGAACGCGAAGCGTTTTTCCGACAAAGCAGGCGTTGAAATCGTTGTGGATCCGTTCCTGCTGATCCATCAAAATGTCAAGGCGCTTGTTCTTTGTCTTCTCCGTTACCTGATTCGGAAAATCGTAAGCCGGAGTACCTTCCTCGCGAGAATAAGCAAATACACCGAGGCGCTCGAATTTCGTTTCTTTCAAGAACGCACGGAGTTCTTCGAACTGCGCGGGAGTTTCTCCGGGGAATCCGACGATCACGGTGGATCGAAGAATGATTCCGGGAACGCGTTCGCGCAATTTGCGGATTACTTCTTCAATATTAGCGCGTTTGTCGCGCCGATTCATTCTGCGCAAGATATCGTCATTGATGTGTTGTATCGGCATATCAATATATTTGACGAGTTTCGGATTGTTTGCAAAAACATCGATCAAACCGTCCGTGATCCGATCGGGATAGCAATACAGAACACGGATCCATTCAATCCCTTTGATTTCGGAAAGTTCGGAAATCAAACTGTCCAGCGCGTAAGTTCCGTACAAATCCTCGCCGTATCGCGTGGTATCCTGCGCCACAAGACAAAGTTCTTTGACGCCAAGCCCGGCAAGATCCGTCGCTTCGTCGATCAGTTCGGACATCGGACGGCTTCTGAATTTTCCGCGAATGGACGGAATGACGCAATAAGTACAATGATTGTCGCAGCCCTCGGCGATCTGCAGATATGCAAAATGCTCCGGTGTCGTAACAACTCTTTCTCCTCCGAACGCAGCTGTGTTGACGTCATCAAAGGAAACGTACTCTTCCCCGTCGTAAGCCGCCTGTACCGCTTCACAGATCTTATCCACCGATCCCGTACCGATGATGCAGTTGATCTCGGGAAGTTCTTTTAGGATTTCCTCTCTGTAACGTTCCGGTAAGCAGCCGGCAACGACAATCCCCTTAAGCGTGTGATTATCTTTGAGCCACGCAATGTCGAGAATATTGTCAATCGCTTCTTTTTTGGCACTTTCGATAAAAGCGCAGGTATTGACGACAATTACGTCGGCATCAACGTCTTCTGCAACGATCTCAAACCCGTTTTGCGCAAGCAATGCCAGCATTCGCTCGGTGTTCATTAAATTTTTCGGACAGCCGAGAGAAACAAATCCAACTTTGATAGCCATGTTCTGTTCTCCGATTCAATAATATGTGATATCCATCACAGAATTGTCTGTAAAACGTCGGAAATTTCCGACCAGGAATACCCCTGCCTGCTCAACCATGCGTTCGCTTTCTGACGAACGGCGGGATCGGAAAGTTGTTCCGAGGAATACTTTCCGAGAAGGAGTTGCGTTATTTTTTCACGATGATCTTCCGTACGGTACGATTTAAGCGCTTCCTCAATCACGTCCATGGAAAACCCTTTTCGGTAAAGTTCCTGCTTGATTCGCATCGGCCCGTACGCGCGAACTTCGTAATAATTCTCCGCGTAACGTTTTGCCAGCGCGGAATCGTTCAAATACCCGCGCTCTTCCAATAGGTCGGCAGTTTCGGCGGCAAGTTCCGGAGAAAATTTCATCCGCAATTTTTCGATCATGCGTCGTTTTGACAAATCTCCGTATTCCAAAAGCGAAAGCGCCTTTTGAACGCAGGCCAATCGTTGCTCCGCTTCCAAAAGAAGCGCAAAGCCGTCTTCGTCAAGAATTGCACCGGCTTCCAATCCGAGCCGATCGCAATCCGAAATCGTAATACGGTGCCTTCCCACGCAATATACAAACGCCTCGTGCCGTTCATCCGAACGATCCACTCGTTCAACCGGGTAAGATCCGATATATGCGTCCATTATTCGATATCAAAAAGTTCTTCGGTCGATTCAACATCCGGTTTCAGATCCATATCGCCGGGCTTCTTTGCATAGAACTCTTTGATCTTTGCTTCCAGTTCTTCGGCAAGCGGTTTGTTTTCGCAAAGGATCGCGCGGACTTTGTCCTTGCCGTTTCCGAGTTTTTCGCCGTTGTAAGAAAGCCAGCCGCCGCTCTTTTCGAGAACACCGCACTTGACGCCAAGCTCGATGATTTCGCTTTCTTTGGAAATTCCCTGTCCGTAAATAATATCGAATTCTGCGGTACGGAAAGGCGGAGCGACTTTATTCTTGACGACTTTGCAGCGAACGTGGTTTCCGTAAATATCATCGCCGGTACCGAGCTGCGCGGTCTTGCGTACATCGATACGCACGGAAGCGTAGAATTTCAGAGCGCGGCCGCCGGTCGTAACCTCGGGGTTTCCGTAAACGATGCCGACTTTCTCGCGAAGCTGGTTAATAAAGATCACGATACAGTTGGAACGGGAGATCGCGCCGGATAATTTACGCAGCGCCTGCGACATCAGACGTGCCTGAAGACCGACGTGGGATGCACCCATGTCTCCGTCCAGCTCGTTTCTCGGAACAAGCGCCGCAACGGAGTCCACAACGACGACTTCGATCGCACCGGAACGCACCAGCGCTTCGGTAATTTCAAGCGCCTGTTCTCCGTCATCCGGCTGGGAGACCAGCAATTTATCCGTATTCACTCCGAGCGCCTTTGCATAGACGGGATCCAACGCGTGTTCCGCGTCGATGAACGCCGCTTCTCCGCCGAGACGCTGCACTTCGGCAACGATATGGAGTGCGAGAGTCGTTTTATCGGAAGACTCCGGCCCGAAGATCTCAATGATACGACCGCGCGGTACACCGCCGATGCCGAGAGCGATATCCAGCGAGATGGATCCGGTCGTTACACCGGTTACTTCCATAGCCGCGTTGTCGCCCAATCTCATGATTGAACCTTTTCCGCATTGTTTTTCGATTTGCGCGATCGCCGTTTCCAACGCCGCTGCTTTGCTGTCTTTGATTTCTTTCGTCGCCATCTTTTCGTCTCCTTTGTCGCCAAAATGGATTTCGGTTTCTATACCGAACTCTTGTTCGCTTTATAGAATATCACATTTCCTATTTTTTGTCAATCATTATTATAGAAAAAAATTATGAACAGACGATAAAAAAATCAATTTATGGATTTTGTTGGTATTTATCAAAAAAATTCACATCTTTTTGTCGGTTTGCCCCATATACAAACTTCTGTTTTTGGTGTACAATTTGTTTAGAAATAATTTAATAATAGGAGTGTCGAAAAATGGCAAACGGAAGCAAAGGCAACCTCGGGCTGATCGTCATGAGCAACTGCAAAGAACTCGGAGAGAAAGTCGATCGATGGCTGAAGGAACTCCGCGGTGAAACCAATGAGGATTTCAGTTATATTATTCCGATTGAAGAAGTTCGTTTTAACAACGGAGAAGGAAAAATTCGTATTCTCGACTCCGTTCGAGGCAAGGATCTTTACATTCTTACCGATGTCGGAAACTATCACTGCACTTACACGATGTTCGGATTTGAGAACCGTATGGGCCCCGATGAACATTTTCAGGATATCAAACGCGTGATTTCCGCAATCGGCGGAAAGGCAAACCGCGTAACGCTGATCATGCCTCTGCTCTACGCTTCCAGACAGCATCGCAGAAAAGGCAGAGAGTCTCTGGACTGCGCAATGGCGCTTGAAGAACTCGAAAACTGCGGTGTCGATACGATTCTGACGTTTGACGCTCACGACCCGACCATTTACAACGCGATCCCCGGATCTTCTTTTGAAAACGTTTTCCCGACCTATTCGATCCTCAAGAATTTCATCGCCAAAGAAGGCGACGATATTTTCAAAGACAACATGACCGTTATTTCCCCCGACACCGGCGCAATGGAAAGAGCAATCTACTACGCCAACGTGCTCGGACTTGACGTCGGTATGTTCTACAAACGCCGCGACCGCACCCGTATCGTCAACGGTAAGAACCCGATCGTGCAGCATGAATACATCGGCGGTCCGCTCGAAGGCAAGAAAGTGCTGATTATCGACGATATGATCGCTTCCGGCCAGTCCATTATCGAAGTCGTGAACGAAGCCGTCAAGCGCAACGCAAAAGAGATCTATGCCGTTGCAACGTTCGCGTTCTTTACGGAAGGCGTTGAAAAGTTCGATAAATTGTATGAGGAAGGAAAATTGACCCGTCTGTACACTACCAACCTCACTTACATTCCCGAGTCCTATTACGATCGTCCGTGGCTCGTACGTGTCGATCTTTCCAGATTCATTGCAAAGATCGCCAACACGCTTAACAACGACGAGTCCATTTCCCCGTTGCTGGAATGCACCAGCCGCATCCGTCGCCTGTTGAAACACACCGGCAACTGATTATCCGAAAAATTTTATTGCTGATTTTCTTGCAAAAAGTATTGACAAAAGCGAAAAACAGTGATAAAATAGATAAGAATGAAGACTTTCGAGTTTTCTCCTTGCCATGCGAAAGCGTGGCCAAAAGTCCATAAGGAGGTGTAACAAATGGAGCAGAAGAAGTTGTACGAGACGTTGTTCCTCGTGAACAACTCGCTTGGCGAAGAAAACGTCAAAGGGTTGGTCACAAAGTTTCTGGATCTGATCAATGCAAATGCAGAAGCTGAGAGTGTCGACGTCAATGAATGGGGTGTCAGAAAACTGGCATATCCGATTCAGGACCTCACCGAGGCGTATTATGTTCTTGTCCGTTTCAAGTCGGCACACGATTTCCCGGCTGAACTGACCCGAATTTATAATATCACCGACGGTATTCTTCGTTCGCTCACTCTCGCTGTCGAAGAGTGACCAAAAATGTAGAAAGGTGGCATTTCCATGGCATTCAACAAAGTGATTCTCATGGGCAACTTGGTTGCGGATCCCGAACTCAAAAAAATCGCCAGCGGCAATTCCGTGACTACGATCCGCCTTGCGGTCAGTCGTCGGTTTTCCAAGCTGGGCGACAGACCCGAAGCCGATTTCTTTGATGTCGTTTGCTGGGGTCAGACGGCGGAATTCGTTTGCCGTTATTTCACCAAGGGGCGTCCCATCCTCGTC
>JAGHTH010000056.1 GCA_018065365.1 Candidatus Coliplasma caballi | reverse complement strand
GAGGAATACACCGTATATTACACCACCGACAAGAACGCGCAGAGCTATTACCTCGGATTGTTTGCGCAGAAGAATTTGCCCGTGCTGGTGTTTGATACGCTGATCGACACGAGTTACGCGCAATTCCTCGAAAGCAAGAACGAAAAAGTCAAGTTCGCACGCATTGACTCGGCGCTTGACGCCGTCAAAGGCGAAGGCGAGAACGAAACCGGCTCGCTGGAAGACCTGTTCAAAAAAGCGATCGGAAAAGATGACGCAAAAGTTTCGTTCGTCCCGCTGAATCCCGAAGATGCGCCCGCTTTGGTTTCCGTGAGCGAGGAATCTCGCCGTATGGCTGATATGATGAAAATGTACAGCATTCAGGGCGGCTCGGAAAATTTCTCTTTCCCCGTGGAAGAAGTGCTGACCGTCAACACCGAGAGCGCATTGATCAAGAAGCTGCTGACGTTGCCGGAGAACGATCCCAAAGCGGAAACGATCGCCAAGCACGTCTATCTCTCTGCCGTCATGCTGTCCCGTCCGCTTTCTCCCGAAGAACTGAAAGAGTACGTCGCGCTGAACGGAAAGATCTTGCTGGAGTATTGATCTCAAACCGAATCGGAAATAAAAAGGAAGCCGTGATCGTCTGACCACGGCTTCTTCGTTTTGCTATGTGTTAATCGTTCTTTCTGTACGCGTCGATGGTGCCTTCCATTGCGGACTTGACGACGTCCTTGATCTCGTCCCATCTCGAAACGAACGTGTTCGTTCCGGAGAACGCGATCTCGTTCATGAATCCGGTAATGGAATTTACGTCGAATTCACTCGCACCGCCCCAGTTGAAGACGGAGCCGAAATCGTACACGCGGGATTCAAAGATGATATCCAGCATATCTTCGCTGTCGTTATCCTGGATCTTGCGCTCTTTCATAATGGTGTTGATGTAAGCGTCCTTGACCGTGTTGGTGGATGCCTGGAACATCGCGTCCATAATGACGGAAGACATTTCGACGTTCTTGGCGTTGATCGGAATGCCTGCGCAGGAAGCGTAAAGCGTGGAAACACGGCAATAATAGCGTTCTTGGCTGTCATCAAACATCGGGGTGGGAAGAACGCCGAAGTTGCAGTCGTATTCGCCGAGGGCGAGAATACCGCTTAGCGAAACGGAATGGAACAGGGTGCGCTTGTTTGCGGTTGCTTCGCGTGCCGCGTCCCAGACCGTTTTTCCTGCAACCTGTGCCGAATGGCCGAAGCCGCCGCTCATGTTGTCGATCTGTCCGGACGTGGTGTCGTCGTTGACCAGACGGAAGATCTTGTCGAACACCTTGACCGCCTGCTCGTTGTAAACGGCAATCGTGGGCTCGTCGTTCTCGTTCTTGACGGAGAAACGCTGTCCCGATCCGATGAACATCGAGGAAACGAAGTTCTTGTTGACGATAAAGCCGTAAGTGTCGGTGTAACTCATTCCGGCTTCGCCGTCGGTGTCGGCGGTAACCTTTTTCGCCATCTCCCAGAGTTTGTCGATCGTCCACTGCTTGTTTCTGACCAGATCGTACGGGTTTTCAAGTCCGTTGTCCGTGACGGTGTCTTTGTTGAACACCAGCGCATGCGTAACGTCGTAGCAGAGCAGGGAAAGATCGCCTGTAACGAAATAGTTCTTGTGATTGATCGAAAGATCCTGAACAGAACCCTGATCGTAGTAGTCGCAATCGAGATGAACGTTTTCCAGCGTTTGCAGGTCGATGAGGTTGCCCTCCTGCGCAAACTTCGCCGCGTCGCCCATATAAGGCATTACGATATCGTAGAGCGAAAGTCCGCTCATCGCGTTGTCGCGCAGCTTGTTCATCATATCGCCGTATCCTTCGGTACGGACTTCGGCGATCTCCACTCCGAACTTTTCTTCGACGAGGTCGTTTCTGGTCTGGATCGCGTCTTTCAGGGTACTGTACGAATTTTCCTGCGGCATGACTTCGATCGAAGCGTAGGTGTCCATGTAATCGCCTTCGACCAGGAATGTAACCGTTTCACCCGGATATTTGACGTCGGGGAGGTTGGAAAACAGGACGTATTCGGGTTCGGAAGAAGTCTCCGCGGAAGATTCGCCGAGCGGATCATCCGAAGTTTCGTTGCCGCTGCAGGCAGCAGCGAACGGGATCAACGCGAGAGCAAACAGCACGCAAAGAACCCGTGTAAAAGTCTTTTTCATAGTGCCGGGATCCTCCGATTATTTCAGAGAACGGTAAGCGGCGATCGTTTCTTCCAGAGATGCCTCGACGGTGCCTTTGATCGATTCCCAGGTGGAAGTGTAGGTGTTCGTGCCGGAGAACGCGATGGTGTTCATAAAGCCGGTGATCGAACCCGAATCGCCTTCGTTCGTTCCGCCCCAGTTGTAGATGGAAGCGAGGTCGTAGACGCGGGAATCAAAGATCAGTTCGAGCATTTCTTCGCTCTCGGTATCCTGGATCTTACGTTCCTTCATGATGACGTCAAAGTACGCGTGCTTGGTGGTATTCGTAGATGCCTGGCAGATCGCGTCGATGATGATCGAGGACATTTCGGGATCCGGAACGTTCGTCGGGATCGCGAAGCAGGACGCGTAGATCGTGGAAACGCGGGAATAGTATTCTTCCTGTGCATCGTCGAGCTTCGGGGTAGGAAGCACGCCGAAACTGCATTCGTACTGTCCGAGGTCGAGAATGTCGATGACCGCCATTGCACGGAACAGCGCGCGTTTGTTTGCGACGGACTCGGTTGCCGCGGTCCAGACGTTCTTTCCTGCCGTGGTTGCGGAAGTGAGGTAATCGCTCGAACCGTCGATCTTACCGGAAGCCGTGCTGTCGTTGATGAGTTCGAAGATCTTTTCGAATACGTTCGCGGAAGCTTCGCCGCCCATTGCGATCTCGGGCTCATCTTTTTCATTCTTACGGGTAAAGCGCTGGCCTGCACCGACGAACATACTTGCGGCAAAGTTCTGGTTGACAAGGAAACCGTAGGTATCCATATAACCCATACCCGCCGTGCCGTCGGTGTCGGAAGTAACTTTCTTAGCCATTTCGCGCAGCTTGTCGATCGTCCAAGTCTTGTTTTCAACGAGTTCGTAAGGATTCTCCAGATCGTAGTCCACGATCATATACTTGTTGAAAACGAGGGCGTGCGTGCAGGCAAACGAAAGCAGGGAAGCGTCGCCTGTAACGAAGAACAGCTTGTCGTTGACGGAGAAGTCCCTGACGGAGCTCTGGTCATAATAGAACTGGTCAAGGTGCATGTTTTCCATCTCTTTGAGGTTGAAGAAGCAATTTTCAAGTGCCAGCGTCGCGGCGTCGCTCATGTAGGGCATTGCGATATCGCATTCGCTGATACCGGTCTGCAGACCGTTGCGCAGACGGGAAAGCATATCGCCGTTGTTCTCGGTACGGACTTCTTCAATGGTAACGCCGAAACGCTCGCCGATGAGGTCGTTACGTTCCGCAACGGCAACTTTCAAGCCGTCGTACGACGTTTCCTGCGGACAGATCTCCTCAGACATGTAGGTGGACATGAAATCGCCTACGACCAGGAACGTGCAGGGCGCGCCTTTGTAGTCCTTGGCAGGAAGATTGGAGAACAGAACAAATTCTTCCTCGGAACTTTCGGTCGAGCCCGACTCGGAAGTTTCAGAGGTGTTGCTCTCTTCCGTTTCGCCGCAGGCGACTGCAAAGATGCAAAGGATCAGCGCGAGAAGCAGACAGAGCATTCGTGTCAGTTTTTTCATAAAAATGACGACTCCTTTTTTATATTTTTCTTTTCTTATTGTAAGAATACCACAAAAATATCATTTCGTCAAGAAAATAATGATAGTTTATTTGACAAAAACAGAATTTCGTGATATAATCCAAATTGCAAGATTGTATTTTGAAACGATTGAACAAAGGAAAGGGCGAACGGAACACTATGGCAGGGAATTTTGCGAATACGATCAGCGAACTGTCGGTCGATTTTCTGTCTCAATTATACGGTACGCTGGACTCCAATCTGTCCGTGATCGAAGACGCGTTCTCGGTTACGACTCAGTGCCGGGACGGCGGTTTGACCGTTCAGGGAGATACCGAACAGGAAGTAAAGCAGGCATCGGATTGCATCCGTCAATTACAGAAGATCGCCTCGCTTTCTTCCGCGTTGGATCAGAACAGCGTCCGTTACGTCGTAACGATGGTGCAGGAAGGGAAGTTGGAAGAACTTTCTTCCGTGTATAACGATTGCATTTGCCTGACGGGGAAAGGGAAGCCGGTCAAGGCGAGAACGGTCGGTCAGCGCCGATACGTTGACGCGATCCGCGGCAACACCGTCGTGTTCGGCGTGGGACCTGCCGGAACGGGCAAAACGTTCCTTGCCGTCGCGATGGCGGTCAACGCCCTGCGTCAGAAACAGGTTTCCCGCATCATTCTGACACGTCCTGCCGTGGAAGCCGGAGAAAAACTCGGCTTTCTTCCGGGCGATCTGCAGAGCAAGATCGATCCCTATCTTCGCCCGCTTTACGACGCGCTGGGCGAAATGCTCGGCGGAGAGGGAACGGCGAGGTTTGCCGAGAAAGGCATTCTGGAAGTTTGTCCGCTCGCCTATATGCGCGGCAGAACGTTGGACGACGCCTTTATCATTCTCGACGAGGCGCAGAATACCACGCCCGAACAAATGAAAATGTTTTTGACGCGTCTCGGTACCAACAGCAAAGCCGTCGTAACCGGCGACGTTACGCAGATCGACCTTCCGCGTCCCTGCAAAAGCGGTCTGGTCGAAGCGATCGATATTCTGCAGGGAATCAAAGACATTGAGATTTTTCGTTTCTCCAGACAGGACGTCGTACGGCATCCGCTGGTGCAGAAGATCATTCAGGCATACGAAAAGACAGAACGCAGAGGAGAAAAACAATGATCCGATTTCTTGTGGAACAGGAAGAAAACCATCCGATCCCGAAAACGTATCTTCCGCTGATGAAAAAAGTGATCCGCACCTGTGTGGAGCGCGAATACCCCGAGCATCGTTTTCAGGTCGATCTGACGATCTGCGGCGACGAAACGATCCACGGACTGAACAAAGAATACCGCGGCGTAGATCGTCCGACCGACGTTTTGTCGTTTCCGATGCTGGAATTCGATTTTCCGGACGTGTGGGTTTCGCTCGGAAGCATCGTGATCTCCGAGGAGACCGCGAGAAGACAGGCGGTTGAATACGGGCATTCGCTCAAACGCGAACTTTGCTTTCTGGCGGCACATTCCGCCCTGCATTTACTCGGTTATGATCACGAAACGGACGAAGAAAGAGAAGAAATGGAAGCGCTGCAACGGGAGATTCTGCATTCTCTCGGGATCGATCGCTGACGGAGAACAGATATGACGAGAACCGCATTTATTACCATTACGGGCAAACCGAACGTCGGAAAATCGACGCTTTTGAACGCCCTGCTCGGCGAGAAAGTCGCCATCGTATCACGCAAACCGCAAACCACCCGTACGCGTATTACCGGGATTCTGACCAAAGGCGAGGATCAGTACGTCTTTATTGATACGCCCGGTCTGCATCGCCCGAAAACGCTTTTGGGTGAATTCATGATGAAGCAGGCGGGAAACGCCGCGAACGATTCGGACGTGATCCTGTTTATGATCGAGGCGTGTTCCGAACTGAATCCGACCGAACAGGCGTCGCTTGAACATTATTCCTCATCGAAAGTTCCGCTGCTTCTGGTCATCAACAAAGTGGATCGCGTGGACAAGGGAAAACTTGCGAAGCAGATCGTTTCGCTTTCGGAACAGTTCCGCTTTGACGCGCTCATTCCGATTTCCGCCGAAAAGGGAGACGGGCTCGACGGGATTTTCCACGAACTCGAACCGTTCATGACCGAGAGCGTGCATTTCTTCCCGGACGATGAGTTCACCGACCAGCCGGAGCGGCAGATTTTTGCCGAGATCATTCGCGAAAAGGCGCTTCGTTTGCTGAGCGACGAAGTTCCGCACGGGATTGCCGTCGGGATTGAGGAATACAAAGAGAAAAAAGACGTTTTGACCGTCCGCGCCGAACTCTATTGTGAGCGTGAAGCGCACAAGAAAATCATCATCGGCAAAAACGGAGAAATGCTCAAAAAGATCGGCACTTACGCCCGCGAGGAAGCGGAGCAGATCTTCGGCGTACGCGTGTATCTTGACCTTTGGGTAAAGGTCAAAGAGAATTGGCGCGACCGCCCGGGTTTGCTTGCGAATTTCGGCTTCAAAGACGAAGACTGACCAAATGACGAAAGGGATGCGATATGCGTCATAAGATCAAAGGCATCGTGGTGCGTGAAATCGCCACGGGAGAAAGCGACAAACTTTTGACGATATTGACCGAAACGATGGGTACCATCACGGTCAAGGCGCCCGGTGTGCGAAAACTTTCTTCGGCAAATCTGCGTTCCGCGCAGTTGTTTGCGTTTTCCGATCTGCTTTTATACGAGAAAGAAGGACGCTTCACGCTTCAGGAGTCTGTTTTGCGGGAGGATTTCTATGAGATCCGCGAGGACGTAACGGCGTTTGCGCTCGGCTGTTATCTCTGCGAGGTCGCGTCTTCCGTCTCCGTCGGAGGCGACGAGGGTACCGAGATCCTGCGGCTTTTGCTGAACGCGCTCTACGCTGCTGAAAAGCACGTTACGGATCTACAGATCATCAAGGCCGCGTTTGAGTTCCGCCTTGCCGCTTTGATCGGCTACGAACCCGATTTCTCGGAATGCCCGATCTGCGGAACGCCCTGCGATGAAATGAAACGCCGGACGTTTGAACTGACCGACGGGTATTTGTTTTGCGCGGGGTGCGACAATCCCGCAGAGGGCTTTTCCCGCCGCGCGTCCGTTTCGGATGCCGCGTACGCCGCGCTGAAGCATATTCTGACCGTTCCCGTGAACAAGGTTTTCTTGTTCCGTTTGGATGAACCGGCGCTCTCGGAAATGGCAAAACTCTGCGAAGAATATCTGCTCCTTCGCGTTGAAAAGCAGATGAAAACGTTGGATTTCTACAAAAAGTCTTTAGTAACGACAGAACGGGATCATACATGATGAAAGGTTTTGAAAGAGGACGTACCGTCCTTGAATTCGATAAGGTTCTTGAGAACGCTTCCGCTTGTGCCTATACGGAGGGCGGAAAGAAAAAGATTCTCGGGACGGTTCCGTCAGAAGACCGTGTGGTCGTGGAACGTCTGCTGGACGAAACCACGGAGGCGCTGAACTTCTGACGTATAAAGGCGCGCCGCCGCTGTCCGGGACGACCGACGTCGGAGACGCCGTGGACAGAAGCGTCAAAGGCGCGATCCTGACACCGCCGGAACTGCTTTCGGTCGCGCGGCTGTTAAAGACTGCCATTGCCGTCAGACAGTATGCGGAAAACAAGGAGTTTAACGCGTTATATCCGTATTTCTCCGCTTTGATTGAGGAAAAGACGCTCGCGAACGAGATCGAGCGAATCATCATCGCAGAGGACATGATTGCAGACGACGCTTCTGACAATCTGTACCGAATCAGACGTGCGATCAAAAAGGCGGAAACTGATGTCCGCGAAGTATTGAACCGTATTATTTCCGGCCCGATGCAGAAACATTTGCAGGAACCGATCGTTACGCAGCGGTCGGGACGGTTCGTCGTTCCCGTCAAAGCGTCGGACAAAAACGAGATCAAAGGCATCGTTCACGATTCCTCGGCATCGGGCGCGACGTTGTTCGTGGAGCCGGCCGGCGTCGTGGAGGCGAACAATCGACTCCGTGATCTGATGGGACAGGAAAAAGAGGAAATCGAGAAGATTCTTCTGGAACTTTCGATGTCCGTTGCCGAAAAATCGACGGTCATCCGCGTGGATCATCAGGCGTTGACCGATCTGGACGTGATTTTTGCGAGGGCTTCGTTTTCTTCCGTGATCCGCGGAACGAGGCCGAAAATGAATTCTTCCCGCATCTGTATCGTGCGCGGCAGGCATCCGTTGATTCCGGCGGATCGTGTCGTACCGATCTCGGTAT
>JAGHTH010000051.1 GCA_018065365.1 Candidatus Coliplasma caballi | reverse complement strand
AAAAAAGGAAATGGACTCGGCACCGAAAGAAGCGGAAACGGTCGGCGGCTCGGTCTGGAAAGACGTCGGGCTGTTTGTGATCGGCGCGGTGCTGATCGCGGTCGGCGCGAAACTGTTGGTCGATAACGGCACCAAGATCGCGGAAGCGCTCGGCGTTCCGGACTCGGTCATCGGGCTGACGTTCGTGGCGCTCGGAACGTCTCTGCCGGAGTTGGTAACGGCGATCTCGGCGCTGGCAAAAGGACACGGCGCGCTTTCGCTGGGAAACATCGTCGGCGCAAACCTATTCAATCTCGTGCTGGTCAGCGGGCTTTCCGTGACCATTTCGCCGTTTGAAATTCCGGTGGAAAAGACGATCGCCGGACAGAACGCGTCGCTCGTCGTGGACCTGCCCGTGATGGTGTCGGTCATGGCGATCATGACGCTGCCGGCGCTGCTTCTCGGAAAGCTGAAGCGGTGGCAGGGCGTTTTGCTGCTCGCGATCTACGCGGGATTCTGCGCGTTTCAATTCTTATTCTGAAAAAAACAAAAAAATAAACAAAAATCGCGGGAAAACCGCGGAGAAAGAGGAAACTTATGGGAACAGCCGGAACAACCATTCTGATCATCGCAGCCGTTTTTGCGTTCATTCTGCTTTGCTCGCTGCGCGTCGTTTCGCAGGGGGAGCAGCGCGTCATTGAGCGGCTCGGTAAGTACCACGCGACCTGGGACGCGGGCATTCACGTCAAAATTCCGTTCATCGACGTGATCGCGCAGAAGGTCATCATCAAGGAACGCGTGCTGGACACGCCGCCGCAGCCGGTCATTACTTCGGATAACGTTACGATGGAGATCGACGCCGTGGTGTTCTACCGCGTGTTTGACGCGAAACTGTACGCGTACGGCGCAAACAACCCGATCGAAGCGCTGGCAAACCTGAGCGCGACGACATTACGAAACATCATCGGCGAAATGACGCTGGACAAATCGCTGACCTCGCGCGACGAGATCAACGCGAAAATGCGGGTCATTCTGGACGAGGCGACAGACCCGTGGGGCATCAAGGTCAACCGCGTCGAGATCCGCAACATCACGCCGCCCGCCGAGATCCGCAACGCGATGGAACGCGAAATGAAAGCGGAACGTGAGCGCCGCGAGACCATTCTGCAGGCAGAGGGACACAGAGAGGCGATCATTATGAGAGCCGAGGGCGACAAGCAGGCAATGATCCTCGCCGCAGAGGGCGAAAGAGACGCGCGCATCGCGAGAGCAGAGGGCGAAGCAAAGGCGTTGTTATTGCAAAAGCAGGCGGAAGCGGACGCGCTGGTCGCGATCAAGAAAGCGGCTCCGACGGCAGAGGTCATTGAACTTAAGCGGTACGAGGCGATGGTCGCGCTTGCGAACGGCAAGGCGGCGAAGCTGATCATCCCGACCGACGCGGTCGAGGGGGTGCGCAAGAACGTGATGTTCTCCGAGACGGCGGGCATCGGCAGCGTGACGCACGAGGGAGAAGACGAGCCGACCCCGCAAAAAGAAGACCCTTGCTGCGACTAAACAACACCGCTTTAAGGTATCGCCCTGCGTAGGTCGGTTGCGGCGTTACGGAAATCGCGTGCAGGCACGCAATTTCCCCGTGGCTAAAAAAGAAAGCGTCGGTGGGAAACCGACGCTTTTTCTATTCTGTTTTCAGACCAACATCAAAACCCACCGGATCAGAAATCCCGCGCCGATCGCGATCAGCACGCCGAGATTGATCCGCCTGTCCCGAAACACTTTCCCGTCTTTCCACACGAACCAGAACAGAAGCGGCACGCTCCAGAACATAAAGTGGCTCCGGAACGCTCCCGCGAGATCCAGCCGGAACAACGCCATATACGCTCTGGTCATTCCGCAGCCCAAGCACGGGATCCCGAATAGCGCTTTCCACACGCATTGAAGATCGGAAAGCCAAAGCAGCAAGACGAACAGGGGGACAGAGCAGAAATACAAAAGCTTTTGCTTTGTTGTCATCGCCGGTGTTTTTTTTGGGAGATCAGTCGCCGAGCAGGTTGCCGTTTGCGTCCTTGTCGATCTTGCCCACAAGGATCAGAATGCCCTCGATCAAGCCCCAGATCGCACCGATACCGATGCAGGAAAGAAGAATCTGCGCGATCGCTTTTCCGGTATAGCCGAGATAGAAGTTATGGACGCCGAGACCGCCGAGGAAGATACCCAGCAATCCTGCGACCAGTTTGCTCTTCTGGCCGGAGACCGCGGTCTGAAGCGCGAAGCCGCAATTCATGCAGGCAGCAGCGCCTTCCGTTACTTCGGCGCCGCAATTCTGGCAGTATTTCGTTCCTTTTCCTTTCTGGAATCCGCACTTTACGCAGATCGCCGCGTTGGGATCGATTTCAGCACCACAATTTTTGCAAAACATGATATTTCTCCTTTTTTTCTCCTTTTTTCTTTATTATACACATTAAAAAGCAATTTGTCAATCTTTTTTACATAGGTTCTTTTTGAAAAGGGGAACGAGCGCGACCGCCGCCTGCGGCGGAAGCAGGGAGCGCGAGTTCGTGCCGCGGTCGAAATTTTGTGAGCCGCTTTGTCGGCGAACGAAAAATTTCGGGTACCGCAAACCGGAGCAGGGGAAACTTTTTTCTCCCAAGAAAAAAGTTTCCCCTGCATAATC
>JAGHTH010000133.1 GCA_018065365.1 Candidatus Coliplasma caballi | reverse complement strand
CCCACTTTTCCTTATACATTATAATTATATCATCCGTTCATCAAAAAGTCAATATCAAAAATACCTTTTTTTGTGGAAAAAACGTGGTTTCACTACTCCTTATAGAGCGAAAGTCGGGTTTCCGTTTCCTCGTTCAGCATGGAATACCGACGCGCCGCGGTCAGCCAAAGCCCTGCCATCAGCGCAAGTTTCGGCACTGTCAGGAAACGATTCCAGATCGGCAGTGCAAAAGAAAGCGTGAACACCGCGCCGTACAGGACGAGCAGGAAATACGGCAGACCGTCCAGATCGACCGTTCTGCCGACGTTCGAAGCGGCAAATTCCTCGCTCGTGCGGGAGAAATCCAACCACGCCCAAAGCAGAAACGTCCACGCGCAGATCGCCGCAAACGCGGAGATCACTTCCGTCGGGAACGTCTGTTCCTCGTAAGCGCGCATATCCCAAACGGTGCCGAAGCGGCGGTACAATTCGGCGGCAAACAGCACAAGTCCCGAAAGTGCGAGCAGCCCTGCCGTCCCGCGACGTTTACGCGCACCCTCGAACGAATCGAGCGCAAGGCAGGCAGCGGCAAGCACGAGCGGGAACATCCCGACGGGAAGCACACGCACGCCGTCGATCTGCACGTCCGCGAGAAACGCGATCGCGATCCAGACGAAGCGCTTTGCCATCCGCAAAGAGCCGATCCGCGCGGAACGATCCCGGGCGCCGCTCTCATAATGAAGCCGTTCCGCCAAGAAACCGTTCAGCGTTTCGTCGGTGCGGAACAGGCGCAGATACGGCAGGAATTTGATCAGCCACACGACCGCGACGATCAGTTCGATCGTCGAAAATATGACAAGGAACAGTTCTTTGGAGCCCGCGATTTCTTTCAGCAATCGGTACCCGTTCTCCGACAGCGAGGCGGTAGAGCTTCCGCCGTCCGCGCGGTCGCCGTATTTTACCAACCAATCGGGGATCGCCACCAATTCGGGCAGGAAGGTGCAAAGTCCGCGCGTCCACACGAACAATCCGCAGAAAAACCGCGCGTCGCCGCTTCCGAGATACATTTCGTCGCACCCGCCGGCACGGGAAAGTTCCTCCGCGCCGCGCAGAAACGCACCGAAAAACAGCAGCATACAGGCGATTTCTCCGCCGCAGAACAGCAGCGCCGCCAGCATGGAATCCGAGGAATAGCGCGATCCGGAAAGCAGGTATTGCCCGAATAGTTTCAGCCCGCCGATCGCGGCGAGATAGAGCGCGTACCTGCGGGCAACCGTTGCGGAATCGTTTACCGAAGCAAGTTCGCGGAGTCCCGCCCAGATCAGCAGCCAACCGATCAGGTCAGGCAGAAGATCCGTCAGCGTCCAGACCGGGTTGGCGAGAAAAATCATTCCGACCGTCAGAAACAGGACGGATTTTTTTAAGCACTTGCCCTGAATTCGTTTCATTGGTACGAGCCACTCCTTTTCGTGATCGGAAGATCATTATTTCTTACGTTTTGCCTTGCGCTCCGCGGCTTTCCGGTTTTCTTCGATGACGAACTTCTTGTCTTCTTCGTACTGCTTTTCGGACGTGATCAGAACGAAGCAGGTGTGCGTCCAGATCAGATTGATCACGAGGACGACGTAGAACAGCACCGCCATGAGCGCCGCCATCCGTGAATCGTTGAGCACGGGCTGCAAAAACAGCATCGCACACGCCGCCACGATGAACAGCGCCGAAAAATACAGACGGTTCATCGCCATTTTTTCAAGTTTGGCGTGCGCGTTCTCTCTTGCGATGTCCCGCACGGCGATGCACTGAAAGAAGATCATGCAAAGCCACGCCAAGAAGAACAGCAGGTAGGTTGCCGTGTCCAAAACGGGAAACCGTTCCGCAAGCGACTGTTCCGCCCCGAGAATGGGCAAAAACGCGTCCAGCAGCAGAAAGACGGCGCGCGGCAGCATGAACAGCGCCGAAATCGAAGCGTTCAAAAACTTTTTATGGAGTTTTGACGCGAGGAAAAAGCCGTATGCAAGCATCGGCGCGGCGATCACGCCGAACCCCGCGAAATGAAAGAGCAGGAAACAATATCCCAGAAACGCGATTCCGAAGCCCATGTTTTTCTCCCTTTACCGTTTTATACGAAAAAAATTTCTTTTTCTGACGCCGGGGCGCGTTTTATTTTTCCACACCGCCGACCGATCCGCAGCATTTGTTGTATTTTTTGCCGGAGCCGCAGGGGCAGGGGTCGTTCGGCCCTACTTTTTTATCTTTGCGCACCGTGATCGGTTTTTCCGCGGGCGCGGGCGTTCCGCCGCCCGAAACGGACGTAACGTTCATCTGTTTGCGCTGCGCCTGTTCCTTTTTCATCACGGTCATGACCATGCGGACGGTGCCTTCGCGGATCGAGGAAACCATATCCTCAAACATCTCGCTGCTTTCGATCTTGAAGGTAACGACGGGATCTCTCTGCGCGTACGCGTTGAGTCCGACGCTTCCCTTGAGGTCGTCCGCTTCGTCGATGTATTCCGTCCAGTTGCGGTCCACGTTGTTGAGCAGCAGCGTGCGCTGGATCTCTCCGAACAGTTCCGCGCCGAACATCTCCTGCTGCGCGTCGTATTTTTCCAGAGCAAGTTCGTACAGCGTTTCGGTCAGCTGTTCGGGATCCGCTTCGGAAAGCGTATTCTGATCGAATTCCAGCGCGTCTCCGACCGGGAACAGCATTCCGAGTTCCCTGCCGAGTCCGGCAAGATCCCATTCTTCCGCTTCCTCCGCCTGCGTCGCAGTCGTAACGCGGTCTTCGATATAACGGTGCAGCATCCCTTTGACCGTCTCGCTGACGTCGCTGCCCTCCAGCACTTCTTTTCTCTGGCGGTAGATCAGTTCGCGCTGCTGATTCATAACGTCGTCGAACGCAATGACGTTCTTGCGGCGCTCGAAGTTGGTGCCTTCGACACGGCGCTGGGCGCTCTCGATCGAGTTGGAAAGCAGTTTCGCGTCGATCGGCTGATCTTCCGGCATTTTGAGGGTATTCAGCATTCCCATGACACGATCAACGCCGAACAGGCGCATCAGATCGTCTTCGATGGAAATATAGAAGCAGCTCTCGCCGGGATCGCCCTGTCTGCCGGAACGTCCGCGCAGCTGGTTGTCGATACGGCGGGATTCGTGGCGCTCGGTGCCGAGGATAAACAGACCTCCCGCGGCACGCACCTTTTCCGCTTCTTTTTCGATTTCGGGTTTCAGTTCGGCAAGCAGTTCGGTAAAGCGCTTTCTCGCGTTCAGGATCTCCTCGTCGTCGGTATGCCCGTAGCTGTCCGCCTCGGCGATCAGTTCCTCGGAGAAATCTTCCTTGCGCATTTGCTGTTTTGCGAGAAATTCCGCGTTGCCGCCGAGCATGATGTCGGTGCCTCGGCCCGCCATGTTCGTGGCGATGGTTACGGCGCCGGGTTTGCCCGCCTGCGCGATGATCTCGGCTTCTTTTTCGTGATATTTGGCATTCAGAACGTTGTGCGCAATGCCCTCACGTTTGAGAATGCCGGAAAGGATCTCACTCTTTTCGACCGAAACGGTACCGACCAGAACGGGCTGCCCTTTCTCGTGGCAGGCGCGGATCTGCTCCACGATCGCGCGGTATTTCGCGCCGATCGTCTTATACACCATATCGTTGTGATCCACGCGGATCATCGGTTTGTTGGTCGGAACTTCCACAACGTCTAAGAAATAGATCTCGCGGAATTCGTCGTCCTCTGTCATGGCGGTACCCGTCATGCCGGAAAGTTTGTCGTACATACGGAAGAAGTTCTGGTACGTGATCGTCGCGAGCGTCATGCTCTCTTTTCCGACCTCTACGCCCTCTTTCGCTTCGATCGCCTGGTGCAGACCATTGCTGAACCGCTTGCCCGGCATAATGCGTCCCGTGAACAGATCCACGATCAGCACTTTTCCGTCCTTGATGACGTAATCGGTGTCGAGCTGCATCACGCCACGCGCTTTCAACGCGTTGTTGATGTAATGCATCAGTTCGTTGTTTTCGGCATCGCCGAGGTTTTCCACCCCGAAATGCGATTCGGCTTTGCGGACGCCGTTTGCGGTCAGAACGGAGGTTTTCGCCTTTTCGTCAACGATATAGTCTTCCTCGATGTTCTCGTCGCTCTGCTTGTTGTCGAATTCCTTGATGCGCAGGCATTTCAGCCGTTTGACGAACTCGTCCGCTTTGTGATACATCTCGCTGGAATCTTCGCCCATACCGGAAATGATAAGCGGGGTGCGCGCTTCGTCGATCAGAATGGAGTCCACCTCGTCCACGATCGCGAACCGGTGTCCTCTCTGCAGAAGCTGCTCCTTATATTTCGCCATATTGTCGCGCAGATAGTCGAATCCGAACTCGCTGTTCGTGCCGTAAGTGATGTCGGCGCGGTACGCTTCCTGCTTTTCTTCCTGCGGGATGCCCTGAATGATCAGACCGACCTTCATGCCTAAAAAGCGGAAGATATTGCCCATCCACTCGCTGTCGCGCTTGGCAAGGTATCCGTTGACGGTAACGATGTGAACGCCTTTCCCTTCGAGCGCGTTCAGATACGCCGGCATCGTTTCGGTCAGCGTCTTTCCTTCGCCCGTCTTCATTTCGGCGATCCGTCCCTGATGAAGCAGAATGCCTCCAAGCACCTGCACGTGATACGGGCGCTTGCCCAACACGCGCCACGCGGCTTCACGGACGACCGCGAACGCGTCGGGAAGCAGATCGTCGAGCGTTTTGCCCGCCGCAAGCTGCTCGCGGAAAGTTCCGGTCATCGCACGGAGTTCGTCGTCGCTCTTTGCGGCGTAGGTCTGCGCGAGTTCCTCGACGCGCGCGGCGATCGGCTCGATCTTTTTGATCTGCTTCTCGCTGTACGTGCCGAACAGTTTTGTAATCATTGACATAGCGTTTCTCCTGCTGTTTCTTCAAATGAGTTCCGAAAAAATCGGTGCAAACAGTCTTTCTCAAATTGCATCATAACACATTTTTGAAAAAAAGTATAGAGCTTTTTGTAAAAATAATTGCATTTTTCAAAAAAACGTACTATAATAGAGAGAAATAAACGGTTTTTTCGGGAGGATTCCCCCATGTACGACATCAACATCGTCCTTCACGAGCCGGAGATCCCGCAGAACACGGGGAACATTTCGCGCACCTGCGCCGCGACGCACAGTTCGCTGCACCTCATCCGTCCCCTCGGGTTTTCCCTCGACGACAAATATCTCAAACGCGCCGGTCTGGATTACTGGCAGTACCTCGACATCCATTATTACGATAACCTCGACGACTTCTTTGCCCAAAACCCCGACGCGCTCGATTGCTGTTACTATTACAGCACCAAGGCGGCGCAGAACTATTCCGAGGTCGTCTATCCGAAAAAGGTATTTCTGATGTTCGGAAAAGAAACGAAAGGGCTTCCCGAAGATCTGTTACGCGCGCATTACGATCACACGGTACGCATTCCGATGTGGGAAGACCTGCGCTCGCTCAACCTGTCGAATTCCGTCGCGATCGGCGTCTATGAGGCGCTCCGTCAGCGCGATTTCGCCGGGCTCAACGAAATCGGACATCTGCACGAAAAGGAGATCTGACCATGAGAACGATCGCGGCAATATCCACGCCGAGAGGAAAAGGCGGCGTTTCGCTGATCCGGATCTCCGGCGACGAGGCGATTCGCATCGCGGAAAAAGTAACGTCCCGCACACTTGCCGACGTTTCCCCGAACAAAACGGTGCATACGCTGTTCGTCCGGGACGGGAAGCCGTTCGACGACGGGATGGCGACCGTGTTTTTCGGCCCACGCTCCTTTACGGGCGAGGACACGGTGGAGCTTTGCTGCCACGGCGGGCTGTTCGTTACGCAAAAGCTGTTGGCGACGGTCTATGAGGCGGGCGCGTATCCGGCAGGTCCCGGGGAATT
>JAGHTH010000152.1 GCA_018065365.1 Candidatus Coliplasma caballi | reverse complement strand
GATCAGGTCTTCTTTTTTCTTTTTCTTTTTGCGGTAGATCTTTTCAAACCGGCTGTCGTCTTTCGGCAGTTCGTCTTCCCGCATCATATCGAACGCCAGTCGCAGATTGATCTCCGTCTCGTCCATATCGACCGGCGAAACGTCGGTTTCGTCCGGCAGGAACGCGATCTGACCGTCGTCATCTTCTTCCGGCGGGATCCCTTCCTCGACCACGCGCTTTCCGAGCGTCTCGTAATCTTTATCGTAGCTCGCGTAGGTACGCTCCGCGGGCGCTTCTTTCATGGTCAGACCGTCGCCGAGCTGGAACATTTCCGCCTGCTCGAAGCCGCCGGTTTCCTGCGGCGGCATTTCATCCGAAAACCGCGCCGACATCCGCTTTTCCATTTCTTCCGCGGACAGCTTGTCGCCGTCGTGGATCGCGGCGCGGAGCGTCTCGGACTTTTTCGCCGTCAGATTGAGCGTCGTATCCAGATAGCCGCGCAGCTTGTCGTCTTCCAGACGGCGCGCCAAAGAATCCCGCAGTTCGCGGGTGTCCGCGTGTTCGTCTTTCAGTTCGCGGGTGCTGTATTCTTTGATGAGTTCCACCGTTTCGGCATTCAGTTTTCCCGGCTTTGCGGGAAGATCGACGCGCGTCGCGGTATCTTTCGGAACGAATTCCTGCGGTTTGGAAACCGGCAGTTCGGTGCGGGTTTTCTCAAACCCTTCCGCGTCCGCTATCTTTTTCGCTCTGGCAAGTTCGTTTTCCTCGTCTGCCAGATCGAGCAGACGGGATATATCCTGTGTATCGTTGATCTCCACAGCGACTCATCCTTTCTCCGTGTGATAAACTACTCCCGGTGTCTCTGCTTTGCCGCCTCGAACAGCAACACCGCAGCGGCGTTCGAAACGTTCAAGGAGTTGATCTTCCCGAACATCGGGATGCCCGTGAGAAAATCGCATTCTTCTTTCATCAGCCGCGAAACGCCCTCGCCCTCGCTTCCCATCACGAGCGCGGTATTCCCGGTAAAGTCCTGCTCGTAGTAGGGCTTTCCGCCGGCTTCCACCGCCCAGATCCAGACGCCCTGCTCCTTGAGGTACCGCACGGCGCTCACAAGGTTCGCGGTGCGCGCGATCGGCATATGGAACACCGCTCCCGCAGAAGACTTGGCGACCGTCGCGTTCACGCCTGCGGCGTGCCGCTTGGGAATGATGATCCCGTTTGCGCCGGCACACTCTGCGGAACGGATGATCGCGCCGAGGTTGTGCGGATCTCCCACGTCGTCGCAGACGACGAAAAACGCTTTTTCGCCTTTCTGTACGGTTTGCTCAAGCAGTTCCTGCACGGAAAGGTACGCCGTTTCCGCGATCACGGCGGCAACGCCCTGATGCACCCCGCCGCAAGCCATCGCGTCGAGTTTTCTGCCGTCGGCTTCCAGCACGGGAACGCCCTTTGCTTTCGCCAGCGCGCAGATCAGCGAAAGGGAGCCGTCGTGTTCGCCCTTGCGCAGAAACACCCGATCCACTTCGCTCTCGCTTTTGAGCAGTTCGATCACGGCGTTTCTGCCGATGATCACACCGTCTTCGATCTCTTTTTTGATTCCGTTTTCGGAAGCGCGATCGCCGCGCGGCCGATTCTGTTTCTTTTCATCCATTGCGCGTTACCCCTGACCGTTCTGACCGCCCTGACCGCCCTGCCCGTTCTGTCCGGACTTGGAACGGTTGCCGTGTCGGTTTCCGTGGCGGTTTCTGTGGCGGTCGCCGTGTCCGTGCGGTCTGTCGTCCGCCGGCTTTTCTCCGGGAGCGGCTTCTTCCGGCGCTTTCTCCGCGGGAGTTTCCTCGCCGCGCTTCTCCGGACGGTTGTCCGCGTTTCTGCCGTGGTTTCTGCCGCGGCGTTCGGAATTTCTCGGTCTGCGCTCCTGTCTCTGTCCGTTCTTTTCGCCGCTTTCTGCGGAAGTTTCGCCCTCCGGCGCCTCCGCCTCCCGAACTGCCGGCTCGCTTTCCGCCGGCGTGCCGTTCAACTCGTCGAACGTAAACGTGCGCACCGAATTGTCGTCCAGCATCCGCACCTTGATCTTGCGCGTCAGGAAACTGCTTTCCATCACGGCGCCGTCCCCTTTCGGCGTGGAGATCACGTCGTCGCGTTTCGGCAGTTCGGCGTTTTCACGCTCGTAAGTGTCCTGCTCGTAACGCAGACAGCACATCAGTCGCCCGCAGGAACCGCTGATCTTCGCGGACGCGAGCGAAAGATTCTGCTCTTTTGCCATTTTGATCGAAACCTGCACGAAATCCGATAGGAACGCCTTGCAGCAGAACGGTCTGCCGCAGACGCCCAACCCGCCGAACAGCCGCGCTTCGTCGCGGACGCCGATCTGACGCAATTCAATGCGGGTGCGGAACACCGCCGCGAGATCCTTGACGAGTTCGCGGAAATCCACGCGTCCCTCGGCGGTAAAGTAGAAGCAAAGTTTGGTGTTGTCGAACGTGTACTCCACGTCAACCAACTGCATATCGAGTTTGTTCTTCTCGACCTTTTCGTAAAAGATCGGCTTGGCTTTCTGTTCGAGCTCGCGGTTTTCCCGATCGTGCAGCGCGTCGATTTCGTCCGCTTTGCGCGAAACGGGCTTCAGCGGCTGAACGACTTCCTTTGCCGGAACGGGATGGTTTCCCACGGTAACCTCGCCGTACTCCACACCGCGCACCGTCTCGACGATCGCGTGATCGCCGTCGCGGAACACAATGCCGTTCGGATCGAAATAGTAGGTCTTGCCGGCTCCGCGGAAACGGATGCTCACGACCTCGATCATTTCTTCGGGTGCGCCCTGCGCTTCGGAAACCTCCGCGCCCTCCGCACGTTCCGCATCCTTTTGCGCCGAGCATTCCGCCGAAAGATCGTCGCCGACCGTTACGCTGACGGTGTCGTACGTTTCGGGAACGTCCTGCTCGCTTTCTTCACTCACGACGGGAGAAGCGGGCTTTTCCGCCGGGAATTCTCTGCGGCGGTCGCCGTTACGCTCGCCGGTGCGGTCGCCGCGGCGATCGTTTCTGCCGTGTCTGTTGGGGCGGTCGGAACGACGCCCGGAGCGGAATTCTTCCGTCTTCGGTGCTTCCTCGCGCGCGTCCTCGCTCTCCCCGGCTTTTTTGCCGGACAAATGCTCCTGCATCTGCTCGGCGGGCTGTGCCAGCCGAACGACAGGGCGCTTGAACGCGGGCTTCTCCGCGGGAATTTCCTGCGCCGGTTTCTTGGGCGCGATATGTTCCTCACGGTTACCCGTCAGGTCTTTGATGATTTTTTCTTCCATAAAAAATGGCCGATCCTTTCTTCGATTACGGCGCTCATATTCCTGCCGGTCGGCAGAAAACGCGCCCGCCCGGAAGACTTCTTCCGGATATTTTTATCCTGCCCGATGCCACAGTTCCGTTGCGAACGCGGTCATCACGGCGGTAATGTTTCCGTTGTTTTCAATGCTTTCGCGACAGCGCACCGTCGCTTCGCACATTCCCGCGAGCGCGTGCCTGCTCGCGCGGACGTCCGTATCTTCGTCTCTGCACGGCAAAACGTCCGATTTGGTTAGCAGCAGGTCGAACAGCCGCCGCAAGAACGCGTCCAGCAGCGGAAGCAGCTGCTCGCGCTTGTATTTCGGCGTCGCGATCAGACTGACCAGCCGGTACTTGTCCCCGGCAAACGCCGCCGCGATCCATTCTTCCGCTTTCTCCCGGTCGCGCTCCGCGTCCTTCCGCAAAAACGTTTCCGCACTCCCGATGCTCCCGCCCGCCGCCTTCGCGGCTTCGCGGAGTTCCCCGTCCGGTGTCTTCGGGTATTTCCTTTTCAGTTCGGACAGCAATTCTTCCTCGGACATTCCGGAAAGCTTGATCTTCTGCCCGCGCGAACGCACGGTCGGCAGCAGCGAACGCATACTGTCGGTCAGCAGGAAAATGACCACGCCCGCCGGCGGCTCCTCAAAGATCTTCAGCAGCGCGTTCTGCGCCGGCGCCTGCATCTTGCCCGCGCCGCAGAGAATGAACACCATCCGTTCCCCGTCCACGGGGACCATGCCTGTTTCGTGGATCAGCCCGCGCACGTCCCCGATCGAAACGGTCTTGCCGTCGTCGCCGTACAGATGCACGTCGGGATGAAACCCGTCCCGGATCTTTTTGCAGGCGGGACAAACGCCGCAGGGCTTGTCCGCCCCCTCACAGAGCAGCGCGGAAGCACACCAGAGCGCGAACTCTTTTTTGCCGATGCCCTCGGCGCCCTCCACGATGTACGCGTGCGCCGTCGTATTGCTGTTCAGTTTTTGCAGAAACAACGTTTTTTCGCGTTCCGCCGCCACGACGACCACCCGCTTTCCGTGTCCGAAAATCCGTTCCTTTACAAACACCCACTCTATTCTATCACTTTTTTTTCGTTTTGGGAAGATATTTTGCAAAAATAATTTGACTTTTCTGAAAAAAGTGTTACAATAAAAGGGCAGAAAACCTTTTTGGGAGAGAAAAACAGACTATGGCGATCATTTTAGGAATAGACGTGGGCGGCAGCACCACCAACATCGTGGGCTTCGACGGGAAGAAAATGCTTCCGCCGATGCTCGTCCGCGCCAACGATCCCGTAACGAGCGTTTACGGTGCGTTCGGAAAATTCATCAGTGAGAACGGACTTTCGCTCTCCTCGCTCTCGGAAATTCGGATCACGGGCGTCGGTGCTTCGCGCCTCGGGAACGACCTCTACGGGATCCCCGTCGTCCATTCCGACGAATTTCGCTGCAACGCGAAAGGCGGGCTGTTCATTTCGGGTTTGAAAAAAGCGGTCATCGTCAGCATGGGGACCGGCACGGCGTTCGTGTGGGCGGACGGCAACTCCGAGGAATACCTCGGCGGTACCGGTGTCGGCGGCGGAACGCTTTCCGGACTTTCGCGCAAGTTGTTGGGCATCAGCCACGCTTCGCAGCTTTCCGAACTCGCGACGGACGGCAACCTCGCCAACGTGAACCTTCTGGTCGGCGACATCTCCGAAAAGCGCATCAACAGCATCCTTTCCGACACCACGACGGCGTCCAACTTCGGAAACGTCAGCGATCTCGCGACGGGCGCCGACCTCGCGAAAGGATTGTTCAATATGGTCTATGAAACGATCGGTATGCTCGCGGTCTTCGCTTCAAGGCAGAAGCAATGTAACGACGTCGTGCTGATCGGCAACCTTGCCGGCTTCCCGCAGGCGAACGAAAACTTCGCGACGCTGTCCGGGATGTTCGGCGTCAACTTCATCATTCCGGAACTTTACGCGTACGGCACCGTGATCGGCGCGGCACTCGACGACCGAAAGGACTGAAAATCGCTATGGCAGAAAACAACCGTTGGAACAAAAAGATCTTCGCGATGCTTTTGGAGCGCGCGAAAGGCGTCCGCTCTCTGCGGCAGTTCTCCGCCGATTGCGGCGTGAGTTACGTGCAGATGCGCAAATTGCTGAATATGGAGCAGGAAAACCCGCCGCGTCCGAAACTGATCCGCAAGATCGCCGGCAACGCGTTCGGCGACGTGGATCTCGAAGACCTGCTGTTCGCCGCGGGGCTCAACCCCGGCGCCGCTCCCTCCGTCAAGCGCAAGCCCGTCGAAACTTCTCACGACCGTCTGCGCGGACTCCCCGCCAAAGACCGTCGCATCGCGGAAGCGTTCATCGACTTCCTCGCCTCCGACGCCTGCTCAAAACAGGAGCAGCATCCCGACGAGCAGGAGTAACAGATCGTCTTTTTCCCGGTCGCCCGAGAGCAATAACAGCGCGATCGCCGGCAGGATCAGATCGTCCCATTTCGGCACGGCGGCTTCCTCTTGCCGCGCGGGTGCCGCGGCGGTTTCTTCCGCGCGGGGCGTTTCTTCCCGCTTGTCTTCCCGTTCCGGCTCTCCACGCGTGAGCGGAACGCTTTCCAATCCCATTCCGTAGAGTTGTCCGTCGCTGCGGACACCTCCGAGATCACGGCTATACAAGACCTTTCCCTCCTTTCGCGCGAAGCAGCGGCAGCACCAGATCCGCAATGGTCATCCAGCGCAAGATCTCGTCGAGCTGTCCCCGCTTTTCCGGGCTGACGAACGGTTTCAGCGCACGCAGAAGTTCCGCGCGCGGATCCTTTTTTTGCGGTGCGACCGGTCGAACGGCGGGCTGCGCGACCGGCGCGCTTTCCGCCGCCGGCGCGGAAGAAACCGTCGGAATGCCTCCCGAAGAAAGTGTTCCCGCGATCGAGGAGATTTTTTCCATCGCCGCCGGATCGGCAAGCAATTCCCGGAGCTGCTCCGAAAGGTCTGCCATTTCAAAACTCCTTTCCGAGCAGATCGGCGATCTTCCCCGCCCTGTCGTTCCCGACTTGCGCGAGCATCTCCTTTGCCTGCTCCGGCGTCAGACCGCAAAGCGCGTTTTTCAACACCGCCGGATCCGAAAGCAACCCCTGCGTCTGCGCGGGATCCACTCCCGCCGCGGAAGCGATCCGCAAGACCAGATTCCGCAGCGATTCTTCATCCATTCCTTTGAGTTTCCCAAGCAAAACGGGATCGAATTCCATACACAAAACTCCTTTTTCAAATGACCACAACAGAAAGGCGGCTGCACGATGTACAAATGCAAACCCGAACGGAACGTCGGACAAATTTTCTTCCTTTTGATCACCGCGATCGTTCTGACCGTCGGCGCGTTCTCTTTAGGCGTTTATCTGCAGAACGGGCTGATCAAACTGTTCGGCTGGATCTTCTTGATCGGCGGCGTTTACGTCCTGTACCGTTACTCGCTGACCGAGGTCGAATATACGCTCGACAACGGCACGTTCATCATCACGAAAATCGTCGGTACCAAGCGGACCGAGCAGGGTGCGCTGGATCTTGCCGACACGGTCGCGTTTGTTCCGAAATCGGAATACCGCCAAAAGAAGATGCGCCGTGAAACCACCACGTTCTGCAACTATTCCCAGAACATCGGCGGCAACCGCTGGTGCTTCGTCTGCGAATTCGGCGGCAAAAAGGCAACGATCGAATTTGAGCCGAACAACGCGTTCGTGGCGCTGTTCAAAGAGGAGATCGAAAAAGCCAAGCGCGGCGATTTCGGCGGCGAGTCCGATTCCGGCGACGATACCCACGACGGCCTGCTGATCTGACAAAACGAAATACGCTTTCCCTGCGGAGAAGAACGCTTTTGAAGTTCTTCTCCGCTTTTTTTTGCAGGCACGAAAACTACGAGTTCCGACCTATCGACAAAGCACTCATTTGCAAAGCCAGTCTCATATTGCACAAACATTCCGTTTGTTTTTGCCTTCCTCCAAAATCCTCAAAGCGACGTTTGATTTACCTCATTCAGCTTCCCCCACGTCGCCGGCCCGACGATCCCGTCTATGACAAGACCGTACGCCCGCTGGAACGCCCGCACCGCCCGTTCGGTCGCCGGCCCGAACACCCCGTCTTCCGCGATCATGGGGATCGCCGGATCCGAAGCCGCCGCGGCGTTCAGCCGTTCCTGCACGTACAACACGTCCGCGCCTCTGCTCCCCCTGCGGATCAGCACGCCCGGATAGTCCCGCTCCGGCTCGCCCTCCCCGCCGCCGAGCGTGTAATAGGTCTGCACGATCGCGTTCCAGGTCTGCTCGTTGACCACCCCGGTCGGAGAAAGCCCGTAATAATTCTGGAACGCCGTCACGGACGCCCGCGCCGCGTTGTCGTAAACGCCCGTGATCCCCGGCGTCGGAATGACGTTCGTGCCGAGCTTCGCGGAAATATACCCGAGGTAATATTCCAGCCGCAGCACCTCGTTTCCCCTGCTTCCGACCTGCAATACCCTGCCGTTCCACTCGTCTGTCTGCGGGTACTCCCCCTCGCTTCCGAGCTCGGCAAGCTTTTTGATCGCGGTGTAAATGTATTGAATGCGGTACCACGTCGTCCGATCGACCACTCCCGTTTCGCGCAAGCGGAACACGTTCTGAAACACCCTGACCGCGTTTGCCGTCGAAGTGCCGTATTCCCCGTTCGCGGGCAGAATGAACGGAATGGCGGGAAACGCGATCGCCACGCGGTTGAGCCGGTTTTGCAGCGTCGCGACCGCCGTCGAGTCCGCGCCGACCGAAAGTTCCCCCGGGAACGAATCGGGAACGCTTTCCGCGACCTCGGCTTCCCGGATCTCCACGTCTCTGCCGTAATAGTATTGCAGAATGCGTTCCGGCGTGTAATCTTTCCGCGCCAGCGCCACGGTACCCCATTGCGAAAGACCTTTGCAGGTCGTGTTCGCTCCGTCGCAATACTCCGCAAACAGCGGCTCGATCTGCCCGGCGTGCGCGACGTACCGGGTAAAAAACCGATCGCACAACTCCGAAATGTCCTCAAAAATGCCGCGTTCGTACACGAAATACTGATCGTACGCGGTCGAATTCGTAATGTCGAACGGGTACCCTTGCGAGCGGTACCACTCGGTGTAGATCCGGTTGAGCGCCAGCGAGACCTGCGCGATGATGTTTGCGGTCAGCGCGCTTTCGGGCCAGCTCGGATAGACCTCGCTGCACGCCACGTTTTTGATGTAATCGAGAAACGGCACCGTTACGTTTTCGGCGTTCGATCCGGGCGAGCCGAGATGCACCGTGATGTACTCCGGAATGACCGGCTGCCGACCGCGATCGGCGGAAAACGTCGTTACGGCGCGCATCGTCGGCGAAACGGGCGGCTGCTCCCGATCCTCGTACAGCAGATGCTCCGGAATGACGATCAGGTGTTCGCTTCTCCCCGCGTGATCCTCCCGCCTCTGCATTTCGATCTCCTGCACGTCGTCTGCTCGTCGAACACCTGCTCCCCGACCACCGTCACGGAAACGTACCCCTCGGCGATGATGCGGATATCGAACACCGCGTACGGCAGAACGCGCGGCGCGGGCGTCATGCTCGGCGCGATCGGCGGCGTATCGACCTCAAACGACGCTTCGCCCGCCTCGTCCGTGATGTCCGTCATGGAGCCGCGCGATCCTCCCGTCAGAATGACCGCCACGCCCGAAACAGGCCTGTCGTCGCGTTCCTCAAAAAGTTTGACTTTCAGTTTTCCCC
>JAGHTH010000065.1 GCA_018065365.1 Candidatus Coliplasma caballi | reverse complement strand
CGCCCAACAGGTTGAGCGAGAGGACGATCAGAGAGATCACGATCGCCGGGATGACCAGTCGGTAAGCGTAAGAATACATTCCGTTCAGCGCGTCGGAAGCCAAAGAGCCCAAAGAAGGCATGGGCGCGTTGACACCGAGGCCGAGGAAAGAAAGATAACTTTCGGTAAAAATCGCGCTCGGGATCTGCAGAGCAGTGGAGATGATGACCACGCTGATGCAGTTCGGGATCAGGTGCTTGCGGATGATCCAGCCGCCCTTTGCGCCGGAAGCGCGGGACGCGAGAACGTATTCCTGCTCGCGCAGAGAAAGGATCTGGCTGCGGATCAGACGGGACATCGAAACCCAATACAGAATCGCGAACACCAAAAACAAACTGATGATGTTGCTTCCGATTTTGCTTAACGCCGTTCCTTCGATCAACGGTTCCAACGTGATTTTCAACACGGAGGACAGCAGAATGACCATCAGCATATCCGGCAGGGAGTAGATGACGTCCACGATCCGCATGATGATCATATCGACCTTGCCGCCGAAATATCCGGCAAGTGATCCCATCGTCATACCGATGATCAGAACGATGATCGACGCGAAAAACCCGACGGCGAGCGAAATGCGGGTGCCGTACACGACACGGATGAAATAATCTCGCCCGGCGGAGTCTGTTCCGAAGATGTGCGGGAAGACCTTTTCGCCCGCTTCGATGCGCGCCTGTTCGGTCGCACCGTATTCAAAGGGCTTTAAGTTCTTGAAAGACGAGTCCACGGGCTGACCGGGAACGATGCCGAGCATACTGTCGTAGGAATACGGCCAGAAAGCCGGGATGATAATGGATGCCAACGTGATTAAGATCACGATGATCAGACTTGCGGTTGCGATTTTGTTCTTGAGCAGACGCTTCATTCCGTCCTTGAAAAAGGTGGAAGATTCGCGCATCTGCACCATATAGGCCTTTTCTTCTTCCGTTGCCGGAATGAACTCGTCGAGATCGACCTGAACGGAGAAAAATTTCTTCATATTCATATTGCTTTTTCCTCCGATCAGTCAAAGTTGATTCGCGGATCAACGACTTTGTACAGAATATCGCTGACAAGGTTCATAATGACGATCAACGCCGCGAGAATAATGGTCGTACCCATGATCATCGGGTAGTCGCGAGCCGTAATGCTGGTAACGAACGCGCGTCCGATGCCGGGAACGGCAAAAATCTGTTCCACGACCAGCGAGCCCGTAACGATGTACGCGAGCATCGGGCCGAAATAGGTGATTACGGGGATCAGCGAGTTCTTGAGCGCGTGTCCGAAGATGATCTTGTAGCCCGGAACGCCTTTTGCTTTCGCGGTACGGATGTAATCCTGCCCGAGAACGTCGAGCATGGAAGAACGAACGAGTCGCGTGATGTACGCCATCGGCGAAAGCGAAAGCGTGATCACGGGGAGGATCAGTCCTTCGGTCGTGGATCCGTTCGCGGGCAGCAGGTTGAACAGAATGGCAAATACGTACAACAGCAGCGATCCCATAATAAAGGAAGGCATTGACACGAACGCGGTCGTAAGGACCATGATGACCTTATCAATGAACTTGTTTCTGCGGAGCGCCGCGACTGCGCCGAGAACGACACCGACTACGAGCGCGATGCCCGCCGCGATCAACCCCAGCTTCGCGGACGTTTTCATACCGTCGGCGATGACCGTAACGACGTCGCGTCCTCGCTGCTTCAAAGAAGGACCGAAGTCAAACTTGGTTACGATATCTTTCAGATAAGTGAAATACTGTTCGCCGAGCGGCTTGTCAAGACCGTACTTTGCTTCCAGCGCCGCCTGCGCTTCCGCGGTAATGGCCTTTTCGCTCATGAACGGTCCGCCGGGGACGGCGTGCATGACGAAGAACGTAACCGTAATGACGATCCACACCGTTACGATGGCGAGCAGGATTCGTTTCAAAATATAAATCAGAGTTTTGGTATTCATATCGGACACCTGTGATGGAAATAAATAGTATGATTCATTATTACTTGATAAGGATAGACTCATTTTACATAATTCTGTATCAAAATACAATAGCAATTCTGCACAAAAAAGCATCTCGAAATTGGCGGTTTTATTGAGAATTTGTTAAAAATGGCATGAAAATTGGATGATGACGAATCACAAAATGCCGTTTTGAAATATATTCCTGCATTTTGTACGTAGAAATTGCATTTTTACAAGATATATATTTCAACATCAAAAAAACGCAAAAGAAGCGGTGGATAGGTGGTGTCTGCATACATTATACGGAATATTGACCGCGATATTCATAAATAATTCAGAGCCGTCTTTTTTAGGGCGGGGATTGCAAAATCCGGGGTGATTTGATATAATAAGAAAAGGAAAAAAGATTACACAAATTTTTCCGAAAAAGCGGCGCAAACGGGTAGGGAAAACCGTCTAACAGATGAAAGCAAAAGAAAGGAGTGCCGACGTATGAATAACGATGAAAGTAGCTACCGTCGTTATATGGACGGCGACAACGATGCTTTTGCTTTGCTCGTAGAGGAACACTACGATGCGCTTGCGCTCTATCTCAACACCTTTGTGCATTCTCTGCCTGTTTCGGAGGAACTTGCCGAGGACACGTTTGTGCGGATCGCGGTCAGAAAGCCGGCGTTCCGCGGACAATCCTCATTCCGCACCTGGCTGTTTGCGATCGGCAGGAACATTGCGCGGGATTACCTGCGCAAAGAAACAAAACTGCGCGAAAAAACCGCCGACGGCATCCCGGAATGGACTGCCGACGATACCGAGATCGAACGCGACTACATTCTCGGGGAACAGAAAAAGCATCTGCATCGTGCCATGCTCAAATTGAAGCGGGAATACCGTACGGTGCTGTGGCTGGTCTATTTCGAGGATATGACGACGGAACAGGCGTCCGTTGCCATCGGAAAGTCAAAAAGCAGCACCGAGCATCTTGTCAGACGGGCAAAGCAGGCATTGAAAGAGCAATTATTGAAAGAAGGATTTGTGTATGAAGAATCATGAGGAAGTCGTTCGTTCCGTGTTCGAACGCAGGGACGCGGAATTGAAGAAACGCAAAACGACCTTGCACACGGCGTTGATCGCCGGAATTATTCTTTGTTTGTTGACCGTTTCGGTCGTCGCGGTGCTTTTGATCGGCGATCGGAACGCTCCGGGTGTCCCGACGGAATCGGAGCCGCTTTTCTATACGCGTGACGAAGGGCACACATACAATTCCGAAGGGGAAACGAGCGAATCCGGAGAGGAACCGTACGACACGAATGTCGGCGCGTGGTATCTCCCCGGTGCACTGAACGTGCGCACCGTGATGCGTGAAAACGACGTTTTGCAGCCGATGGCGCGGACGATTTTACGCGATCCCGTCGAGGAACCGGTCCGGCTTACCGGCGTTTCGGAAGGAAAATTTCCCGGAACGGTCGGTGCAAGGTTTGTGGACGTGAGCGGACTTCTGGAAAAAAGCCGGCACAAAGATCACGGCAGCGTGCTGTTCGACACCGAAAAGAACGAGCTGGTCTGCCTGACTTGCCGGATCCGCGAGGTGCTGGAAAAAAACGGGATCCTGACCGACGAACTGATCGTCGTGGATCTCGAAACGCAGATTTCCAAGATCTCCTTTGCACTGTTTAACGAAAAAGAAAACCGGATCTCCCGCCGCTACGTGCTGGACACCGACGCGGGAACGCTGACCGAAATGCCGGTTTTGTCCTCCAACGATACCGGCGCTTTGCTCTGCGCACCGGATATGAAGCATCTTCTGACCTTCGTACCCCGCAAAACGAATATCGATTACGACGACGTGTTCGTGATCGATACTGCGACGGGGGAATATCGGCAGATCGCGGCGGGAATGCCCACCTTCTACAGCGGAATGTTCTCTCCGGACGGGAAAAACGTACTGTTGCTTCTCAAAAACGAGTACGGCGTGACGAACGGCTTTAACAGCGAACGCTGCCGGTTCATACTCTGGAATATCGAAACCGACGCAAACTGTGAATGCGCCGGCAAAGTGGTCTCGTTCTTAAACGAAAGCGTGGTTACGACCGACGGAACGACCTATTCCGTTTACGATCTGCGCACCTGCGAAAAGATCCCGCAGCCCGACGGCTACGTGGCGGAGATTGACGGGAAGACGGCGTACCGCGTCAACCTTTCCACCGGCGAAAAGAACGTGCTCTGTCGAAACGCGGATCTGATGATGATCTCGCCGGACGGAAAATACTTCTATTCCTACCGGACCACTGAGACACACTTGAAATGTGATCTGATCGCCTCGGAGAATTACGAATGCTTTTACGTCGAGCTTCCGTGGGATTTCGTCAGCGAGGTCTGGGAACTCAAAGCCGGGGGAGCCGTGGACTTGTTCTATCAGCCGCAGCTTTCCGATGCGATGGATGAACTGCTGGTCTGCTATTACACGGTAAAGAAAGGTCCGGACGATGACCCCGCGATCACCGAACAGAACGAGCGCGAAAGCCGGATGCGCGCGGCGCTGTGGAACGCGTATACCGCTTCTTCCGACCTGAAAGGACTGTACGAACGCCTGCGTGCGACCGATGATTTCGACGGATACGGCTTTACCGCGTACGAAAAAGGAAACGATCTCGCCTCTCTCGCCGTCACGTACGGACATTCCCGGATCGTGTTCGTGGAGGATTACCGCGATCACTCCTTTACCGGATATTATCACGACCTTGAAGCCATGGGCATTTCCCCCTACGAGCGGGAAGCGGGCGACCGGCGGATCGTGCCCTGCCCTTCGACTCCGGAACAGGCGAAAGCGTTCTTCGCGGAGAACGGGTTTAAGCTGCTGAAGCAGGAGATCGACTACGCCGATTTCTATGAAAACGGCGTGTTTGACGAGAAGCGTGCGGAAGAGCTCCGTTATACCGACGCGTTTCTGCAAAACGTTTCTTACTACTCCTGCTTCCTTTGGGGAAATCCCGGGTTTGAGAGCCGCAATATTGCAAAGCTTTCCGAATTCTTAAAGGAGTTCCGCGATTGCGATCGCAAACTGACGAAAGCGGCGATGGAACCGGACGTTTACGGAATGCTGCAGTACGGAACCATCCGGATGCTCGCCGAGCGCGGGACAAACGGCAAATTCTATACTGAAGCAGCCGAAGACCGTTTTGAAGTGCCGGAATACGTGTTTGCCGACTTGGTCGGTCTGTGCGCGTCGGTCAATCTCGCGCCGCTCGGCGGACTTGCCGAGCCCCAAACGTCGCTCGCAAAGCAGTTTGCCGGAAACAACGAAACCAAAGAAAAACTGACGCTTTCGGAAATCGACAAGCTCCTGATATCCGGCACCTATCCGACGCAAACGCTCCAAAAATACCGCAGCGTCGTGCTGTCCGAGCAAAACAGCGGTTTGATCCGCGTGCTGTTCCCGGTGTACGGCGCGGGCGAAGAACCCGAGTGCTTCGCGATCGCTGGTTTTGATATAAATTCCGGCTCGCTCCGTAAATTTGTACTGTTCGACGGCAATTACCGCTTCCTTGCCAACCTGCTGTACGGCGAAAAACCGTCCGTCAAGGGCAGAATGACCTTTGACGCGTGGACGTTCCGTGAGCCCGGCGGACACTTCGTCGATTCTTACGAAAGTGCGAGAACGATCATTCTGAAAACGTTGGAAAGCATCGAAGACGATATGGGATACCAATCCTTCGGAATGTTGGGCGCAAAGCTCGCAAACGAGTTTTCCGTCGGCGTTCATCTGCAGAAGGGCTCAACGATCTCCGAAAATTTCGTTTGTGATCTGTGGGAAGGCGCTCTGCTTGCCGGGGCAACCGAGACGATGCCCGCGTGTGCGTTGGCCGAGTATGCCTACGTGTTCTTCTACGAAGCGGATCTGCTGTTGACGATAGCGCCGGTACCGGAAGGGGAAGTCGGGGAAACCATGACGGTCTGCGATTTCAAAGTCATTGAGTGTGCGCAGATGACTATCGAGGAACTGAACGCGTTTTACGCCGAAACCGATTAAAAAGCATAACAAAAAAGGGCACCCCGCGCGGGTGTCCTTTCGTTTTATATGGGGGAAATTATAACAGCTTCCGCAGATACGCCGCGCCCTGCTTCCCGATTTCTGCGTTCGCTTCGTCGGTCAGGTGGCAGTAATCGAGGAATTTCTCTGCCGGGAAATCTTTTGCCTCGGCGAACAGATCGTTGACCGGGATCTTTCCCGCAAGCGTCTTTTTGACCGCTTCGTTGTACCGCTCGATCTCGTGGGTGTAGCGGAAATTCACGCTGTTCTGCCCGTTCGGGTTCATCGGCATGGTCGTCGCGAACACGATCTTCGCGTTCGGATAGAAATGTTTCAAGGAGTCCGCGATGCGCACAATGTTCTTGCAGTATTCCTCCACGGAGGTCAAGGAAATCGGCTCGTCGTTCCAATGCGAAATATCCCAATGCCCCGCGTTGAATTGGATCACGGCGACCTTTTGGGGATCGCAAAGCCCGCTCCACGTGCGCAGCATCAGCAGAACGTACTGACTGCACCGCCCGTTTTCTTCGGGATAAACGACCTCCGCTTCGCCTGCGAGTTCCTTCTTCACGGCTTCCCGGTATCCCGTACAGGAGGAGTCGCCGATCAGATAGACGATTTTCCGATCTTCTTTCAATCCTTTGATCTTATCTTCTTTTCGTTCTTCCGTAAAAACCATTTTTTATTCCTCAATAATTTTCCTGCGGTTGTTTGAGTTGGGCGAGAATGATCCCGGTAAACATGAGCGTGCAGCCGAGGTATCCGTACCAGGACATCCGTTCTTTCAGGATCAAAGCGCCGCCGATCGCGCCGAATACCGATTCGGTGGACATGATGATCGACGCGGCGGTCGGATCGGCTCTTTTCTGACCGACGGTTTGCAGCGTAAATCCGACGCCGACCGACAGCAGTCCGCCGTAGAGCAGGGGAATC
>JAGHTH010000193.1 GCA_018065365.1 Candidatus Coliplasma caballi | reverse complement strand
ATCCGGGACGGAGCGGACTTTTTGGATTTATAAAATAGTAAGAAACAGAAAAACGAGTACTCTATCCGTCGGCTCCGCCGCCACCTTCCTCCCGGAGGAAGGCAAATGCAAACGTATAGTACCTGCAATATGATAAATGCTCTGCATAATTGATGCTTTATCGATAAAATGAACCCGTCAAGGTGAAAACTTTGATGGGTTTGATTTTTTATTTGCGGCGATACGGCTGTAAAAACGGGTTGGTATCGAGTTCGTCGGAGAGCGTCGTTTTGCCGTAATGTCCGGGATAGACCGTATAATCGCCGGGAAGATTGCAAAGCATCTTCAGAGAACGATTCATGTCCTGCTCGTTCCCGCCGAACTGAAGCGTTCCTACGGCACCACGGAAAAGCGTATCGCCTGTAAAGAGGTTGTCGCCGAACTGGTAGCAAACGCTGCCCTTGGTGTGTCCGGGAGAATGCAGCAGATAAAAGGTCAAGCCGCCGACGGTGTACTGCCCTTCTTTTTCAAACAGGACGTCCGCGGGGTCGAACGGGCGCGGGTCGTGCGGGATCATTGCGGAAAAAGCGTCGCGTTCGGTCAGCAGATGCGCGTCGGCTTTGTGGATGCAGACGGGAATGTTATAATCGCGCAGATCGCCTACGGCGAGGACGTGGTCAAAATGTCCGTGCGTCAGCAAAATAGCACGAAGCCGCGCGTTCATGCGATGCAAGCCGTCCAGAATGACGGTTACGTTGTCGCCCGGATCAATTACGACGGCGTCGCGCGTTTTTTCGTCCACGACGATATAGCAGTTGGTCTCCATCGTTCCGACGACGAGTGTTTCGATCTTATAAGCGCCCATACTTTGAAATTCCTCGCTCTCTCGTTGAATAAAAGCGCGTTTCCGCGTCAAACATAGGTGCGTCGGGAAAACCCGAACCGTTCCCCTTTTGTGTTATTGTATCACACGAAACGGGAATTGTAAAGCATTTTTTTCATCTTTTTTCAAAGCGAGGAATGACTATGAGCGAAAAAGAACTTCTCTATCTGGAAGACGCATTGCAGCACGAACAGTTCCTGCGGACGCAATGCACCGACTGCGCGGCAAAACTGCAGGATCCCGAATTGAAGAATTTCGTGAGCGGCATGGCACAAACGCACACCGAAATCTTCAAGACACTCTACAACACGTTATAAGGAGAGAAACACGATGAGCGACAGAGATTTGATGGAAGGGCTTTTGCTCTCCGTAAAAGGCGCAGGCGACCTCTACCTGCACGGAACGATCGAATCTTCGACCGAAAAGGTCAGAAGCGCGTTTGACAGTTCGCTGACGCGAAGCTTACAGATGCAGAAACAGATCTACGACAAAATGAGCCAAAAGGGCTGGTACGCCAAAACGAACGTCGAGCAGCAGAAGATCTGCCGGACACAGCAAAAGTTCGCACAAGGATAACACACAAAAAACGGCAGGGAGCAATTCCCTGCCGTTTCGATTTTTGATTCGGTTAAATCTCTTTGATATTTACGAAATATTTTGCCTCTGCGTCGGAGAGTGCCTCGCCGATCTTGGCATCCATATCGCGCTTGTCAAAGAATTTTTCCGCGACCTGTTCAAACAGCGCGTAGGACAGAACGTCCTCTTCCTGTTTTGCTCTGTCGCCGAGTTTTGCTTTGAGGGTTTCCATTTCGGGCTTCAGAAGGTCTGCGGGACGGCAGGTGATCTGCTGTTCATCGCCGATGATCTTCTTGACGAAAGCGGGATCGATCGGCAGCGGCGTTTTGCCGTAGTCGCCGCGGACAAGTCCTTTGAATTCCTTGGTAACGGACTTGTATCTCTCGCCCATCAGAACGTTGAACACTGCCTGCGTACCGACGATCTGGGAAGACGGGGTAACCAGCGGAGGATAACCCGCATCCGCACGGACGCGCGGCACTTCTTCCAGCACGGCGTCAAGCTTGTCGGACTGGTTTGCCTGTTTCAGCTGGGAGATCAGGTTGGAAAGCATTCCGCCCGGGACCTGATACAGCAGTGCGTTGACGTTGACCTTCAGCACCTTGGGATCGAGCTGACCGGAAGCGAGGTATTTCTCACGAAGCTTGGTAAAGTGCTTGCTGACCTCGTCGAGTTTGTTCAGATCCAGACCGGTATCGAACGGCGTACCCTGCAAAGCGGCAACGATCGGCTCCGTAGGCGGCTGAGACGTACCCATTGCCATCGGGGAGATCGCGGTATCGACGATATCGACGCCTGCTTCGATCGCTTTCATCAAGGTCATGGAAGCAAGCCCGGCGGTGTAGTGGGTATGCAGCTGGATCGGGATGTTCACGACGGACTTGATCGCTTTGACCAGGTCGTACGCGTCGTAGGGCTTCAGCAGACCGGACATATCTTTGATACAGATCGAGTCCGCGCCCATTTCTTCCAGCGTCTTTGCGTATTTTGCGAAATACTCGTTGGTAAACACGGGGCCGGTGGTGTAAGAGATCGCCGCCTGGACGTGTCCGCCCTCTTTCTTGGTCGCTTTGATCGCGGTCTGCAGGTTACGCGGATCGTTCAGAGCGTCGAAGATACGCAGGATGTCAATACCGTTCGCGATGGACTTCTGTACGAAGTATTCCACCACGTCGTCCGCGTAATGACGGTATCCGAGGATGTTCTGACCGCGGAACAGCATCTGCAGTTTGGTGTTTTTGACGTTGTCGCGGATTACGCGCAGACGTTCCCACGGATCTTCGTTCAGGAAGCGGAGGCAGGAGTCAAAGGTCGCGCCGCCCCATGCTTCGAGAGAATAGTAGCCGATCTCATCCATCTTCTTGAGGATCGGAAGCATTTCGTCCAGCGTCATTCTGGTCGCGATCAGAGACTGATGCGAGTCGCGCAGGACGGTTTCTGTGATTTTTACAGGTTTCTTTTCCATTTTTCAATTCCCTCCGTCAAACAATTTTGAACAAGGTCAGGAACACGCCTGCCGCAACGGCAGAGCCGATAACACCGGCAACGTTCGGACCCATTGCGTGCATGAGCAGGAAGTTGGAAGGATTCTCTTTCTGACCGACTTTCTGCGAAACACGCGCCGCCATCGGAACGGCGGAAACGCCTGCGGAACCGATCAGCGGGTTGATCTTGCCGCCGGTAACGAGGTACATCAGGTCGCCGAAGAGCACGCCGCCGAAGGTAGCGAAGCAGAACGCGCACAGACCGAGGATGATGATTTTGATCGTGTTGAAATCCAGGAAATTGTCTGCCTTTGCGGTCGCGCCGACGCAGACGCCCAGCATGATCGTAACGATGTTCATCAGTTCATTCTGTGCGGTCTTGGAAAGACGCTCGGTGCAGCCCGAAACGCGCAGCAAGTTACCGAACATCAGCATACCGATCAGAGCGAGTGCGGAAGGCAGGATCGCTGCGACGATCAGAGCAACGATGATCGGGAACAGAACCTGCTCGGTCTTGGAAACCGGGCGGAGCACTTCCATTTTGACGGCACGCATCTTTTTGGTCGTAAACGCTTTCATGATCGGGGGCTGGATCATCGGGACGAGTGCCATGTAGGAGTAAGCCGCGATGGCGATCGCGCCCAGCAGATGAGGAGCCAGCGTCTTGGTTACGTAGATCGCGGTAGGACCGTCGGCACCGCCGATGATACCGATCGCGGATGCTTCCATGACGTCAAAGCCGAGGAGCAGCGCACCGATGAACGCCGCGAACACGCCGAACTGTGCGGCAGCGCCGAGCAGCAAGCTCTTCGGGTTGGCGATCAGCGGAGAGAAGTCGGTCATTGCGCCGACGCCCAGGAAGATCAGAGGCGGGTAGATACCCAATTTGACACCGAGGTACAGGTAGTCGAGCAGACCGCCGTCATGAGCGATATCCGCCCACTGGATCACGGCACCGTTTTCCTGCACGAAAAAGTCCATATGGAAGATCGCGTCGCTGATGGTCGGGATGTTGGTCAGCAGCATACCGAAAGCGATCGGGATCAGAAGCAGCGGCTCAAACCCGCGGACGATACCAAAATAAAACAGGACGCCCACGATGACGTACATGACGAGGTATTTCCAACCGCCGTCAAGGAAGCCGTTGATGATAGTCTGGAAGGCAGAGCTTTCATAGATTCCCTGCAAAGCTTCTAACATTTATTTCACACCTTTCTGTTTTTGAAGAAATGAGGGAATTAACCGAGAACCAGGACGAGATCGCCGCTGTTGACGGTAGCGCCCTGTGCCACTGCAACGGAGTTCACGACACCGTCACGGGGTGCAAGGATCTCATTCTCCATTTTCATTGCCTCGAAAACGCAGAGAAGGTCGCCTTTTTTGACAGAATCGCCTGCTTTGACAGGAAGTTTAACGATGGTGCCGGGCATCGGGCAGGTGATGTTCTCGCCGTTGCCTGCAGCTGCGGGAGCAGCTTTGGGAGCTTCCGCCTTGGGAGCTTCTGCTTTGGGGGCTTCCGCCTTGGGAGCGGGTGCGTAGGTGGCGTTCGGATCAGCGTCCTCCACCACAACTTCGTATTTGGAACCGTTTACGGTAACAATGTACTTTTTCATGTTTTTGTTCTCCTTTTCATTTCAAATTACTGAATTTTTGTGATGGAAATCACTTTGAACGCACATTCGGACTGTCCGCGTGCGGCTGCGATCGCTGCCGTTGCGACGGCGACCACGGTTTCTTCGTCCTCTGCGCCTGCCTTAGCGGCGGGAGCGGAAACGGGTGCAGAAGCGGCTGCGGGGGCAGCTTTCTTCTGCTTGGCAAGCGCCACGGCTTTGAAGATATACAGCACAGCCATCAGGATGATCAGTACGAGGAAAACGACTGACATACCGATGCCCGCGACCTTCAGACCGTAAGCAAAGCGTTCGCCGAGAGACGCATCTTTGGGAAGTTGCTCGAACTTCGAGGATGCTTCTGACGTTGCTTCCGCGACGGCACCGTCCGGCTCATCTTCCGCCAAAACGCTCACGCCGGTTACGACGACCATGGCGATCACGAGCAGCGAGCAGAGCAGCGCGCGAAGAAGCTTTTTCTTGTTCAGACTCAATTTTACACGCCCTTTCTGAAGCTGAAAACCTATTTTCAGCCATTTTATTTTTTTACATTATTATCATACTCCAAATCGGCCGAAAAATCAAGAGGAAAACGCATTTTTCTTCCCGTTTTTCAAAACAAATTCGCCGGCAAATAATCAATCTGTTTTGGTCATTTTCACAACCCGCCCAATATCTTGTGGGAAATAGGTGGAAAGGCGCAAAAAAAGAAGCGGATCGCTCCGCTTCTTTTTCATTAAACCGTTTGAAACGATTATGTATCGCTCTGATAGTTGATGATGACGTCTTCGATCGCGCTTTCGACTTCGGTCTTGATCGCGTCAAAGCTCGAAACGACGTCGGTGGACGACGCTTTTGCGAGGTTGGAGAACAGGTTGGTGATGCTGCCGAAGTTGTAAACCGCAGCAACGTCGTAGTTGATGTGGTTGAAGATGTAGTCCAGGATCTCTGCGGACTCGTCGTCGCGGAGTGCCTTCCACTTCAGGTTTGCTTCCACGTATGCGGGAGTAATGAAGTTCTTCGCTTCTGCCGCAAACGCGTCGAGCATATACGCGGAGAATTCGGGATCCGCGCAGTTCTTGGAAATGCAAGCTGCGAAGGAACCGTCGGTAACCGTCCAGTAATCTTCCTGATCGTTGTTGATCTTAGGCATCGGAACGATACCGAATTCGATGTTTGCGAGCGCACGGAGTTTGGTCGTCGCGGAGAATCCGGACGGACGGAACAGCACGCGGCCGTCATAGAATGCAGCGAAGGTCTTGCCCCAAGGATCTGCCGTCTTCTCTGCGTAAACGTTCCACGCGTTGTTGTTCAGTTTCTCAAGGATCTTGATGGTGTTGTTGATGGAAGATTCATCCACACCGAAACGGATCACGGGTTCGTCCTTGCTGTCTTTCTGGCAGAGGGTTTCGCCGGAGCCGCCGTAGATACGGTAAATATCGCCGTACGCGGAAAGCAGACCGTAGGTAACGGAAGGATCTTCGATCTGTTCGGGAGAGGTCGCGGTGTTGACCGTTGCTGCCATCTCGCACATCTTGTCGAACGTCCAGGTGCCGTCTTCATACAGGTCGTACGGGCTTTCCAGGTTGTTGTTCTTGACCATATCCTTGTTGAACAGGATCGACCAGGTGTTGACCTTGTTCATGATGGTGATATCGCCGGTCGTGAAATACAGCTTGTTCGCAACGGAATAAGCCGCGTTTGCACGCTGATCCCACCAGGGAGCGAGTGTGTCGATGTTTTCCAGGTCGAACAGGTTGATCAGCAGACCTTCCTGTGCCAGCGAAGCCGCGCCGCCGACGTTCAGGATCATCGCATCGTAAAGGTGCGTTCCGGTCATCGCGTCGTTTCTTGCTTCGTTGAAGGTATCGTTCAGCTTATGCAGGTCAAGTTCGATCTCGTAGGTCTCTTCGACTTTTTCGTTACGTGCGAGGACTTCGTTGTAGTAAGTGTCGCCGTAGTCGATGCCGCCGCTTCCCGCTTCGGTCGAGAAGTCATCGGACTGATAGGTTCCGGACTTTTCGCCGACAACGAGGATCGAGAAGGTCTTGCCCTTGTACTCATCGAGCACACCGAGCTTGGTCTTGTAGTTGCCGTTTGCGTCTTTGTACTCTTGTTCGGGATCGACAGATACCTCGGTGCTCGTCTCGGAAGCTTCGGTCGGCTGGCTCGATTCCTCGTTACCGCCGCAAGCGACCAGACAGAATACCATGGAGAGCACAAGCAACAGGCAGAACATACGCATGATGTGTTTGTTCATGATTTTACCTCTTTCTTTGCTTTTTTTATTTTTGTTTTTTCTTTTTTTGATTCAGACGCCGGAATAGGCGTTAAAACCGCCGTCCACGGCGATCACGGTGCCGGTTACGAAGCCGGAAGCACCGGAATCCGCCAGAAACAGCAATGCGCCGAGCAGTTCATCCGGCTCGCCGAACCTCTTCATCGGCGTCGCGGCAAGGATCTTGCCCG
>JAGHTH010000061.1 GCA_018065365.1 Candidatus Coliplasma caballi | reverse complement strand
CTATTACTTATTACTTTCCAAAAATCGACACATTGGTTTTTAGTGAAGAGTGAATAGTGAAGAGGTAATAAGTAAAAAATCGACAACTTCCTGTCGAAAATTGTCGATTTTTGTGATTGGACTACGAAAAAGATATTTTCGACAAATCGGCGGATGGTGTTGAACCTGTGGTGAAATGATGCCGCCGCTTTGGGGCTGATGATGTTTCGTCGCTACGCTCCGAAATGATGTTGCTCCATTTCATTCCGCAATGATGCGATGTTTGCCACCCATGCCCGCAGGCACATCATGTGCGAAGCACACATCATTACCGTAGGTAACATCATTTGCCCGACAGGGCAAACATCATTCAAAAAACGACAAAATTCTGTCGAATTTTGTCGTTTTTTGTTGGTACGGGCAACAGGGGTTGAACCTGCACGGTTACCCACCGGATCCTAAATCCGGCGCGTCTGCCAATTCCGCCATGCCCGCGTTTCTCCGCGCGAAAAGCGCGGCGGAAAATTACTTTTCAAACACCTTTCGGACCAATCGGATCGCGTAATCCGCCGCAATATCGCGGAACGTCGCGTAGTCCATCTTAACGTCGTCGCCCGAGCCGTCGGAAATAAAGCGCAGCACGCCGAACGGCACGCCGTTGACATAGCAGACCTGCCCGATCGCTCCGCCCTCCATTTCGCAGGCGGAAGCGCCGAACTCCGAAGCGATCTCCTGCTTTTTGACAGGGTCCGCTAAGAACTGATCGCCGCTCGCGACCGTCCCGGAAACCGCGCGGACGCCCATCTGCGCCGCGGCGTCAAAGAACTTTTTCTCCAGCCGCTCCTCGCACGGAAAATAGATCATTTCGACGCCGGACACCATTCCTTTGATGTCGCCGATCGCCGAAGTGTCCATATCGTACTGCATGACCTTATCCGCGATCACGAGGTCGCAGACGTGCAGGGCGTTCCGCATAGTCCCCGCAACGCCGACGTTGACGATGCAGGACGGGCTGTACCGCAGAATCATGGTCTGCGCGCACATCGCGGCGAACACCTTGCCCACGCCGCTTCTCGCGACGACGACCGCCGTTCCACCGAGCAGCCCGCTCACGAACGTGATCCCGCTGACCGTTTCTTCCTTTTTTTCGGACAGAAGCGCGATGATCCCGTCCGTTTCCACTTTCATGGCACCGATGATCCCGACCATGGCTTTTCCCTCGCACATTTCATTGGTTGTCTGTTCTATTATACCGACCGTTTGCCCGTTTGTCAAGCCGTGGCGGCAAATTCCGTTCAAAAAGTTCACACTTTCCTCTTGCACTCCCCAAAAAGATATGGTATAATGACGTCGTATTATAAAGGAAAGGAAGACCGACCGTGCGGGACTACAAGCAGATGCAGGAAATCGAACGCCTGCGCAAACAAGCCGAACAAGAGGAGCAAAACGGCGCTTCCGAGCCGCAAGACCAACCCGAAGCGGAGAAATATAACCGCAAAGGCGGCGGCTTCATGGGCTGGTGGGAATATTTCAAAGAGTACTACAAATGGCCCGCGCTGATCATCGGCATCGTCGTGATCGCCGTGCTGATCGGCATTCGCCAGCTTTCCGAGCGATCCGATCCCGACCTTTCCGTCATGTACGTCGGCCCGGGGTACCTTTCGTTTGCGGATCAGCAGGATCTTGAGAACGTGTTCGCCGATCTGTCGGGCGATCTCGCCGGCGACTACAATTCCGACGGCAAATACACGCTGAACTTCCTCGACCTGACCGTGAACTACGCCCAGAACGCCGAGGGGTATCAGATCATGACCAAAGACGACGAGGACACCACCTACACCCGTTTCCAGACGGAACTGCGGGCGGGCGAAACGCTGCTGTATTTCCTCGATCCGCATTACTACGAGATCGTCAAAGACGAAGGCATCCTGCAGCCGCTCGACGTGATCTTAAAAGATCCGTCGGTCAGTTTTGACGGCTACGGCATCCATATCGGCGACCTGGACGCGAAAGTTCTTCCCGGCATGGAGCGAATGCCCTCCCGAACGGTCTTGTGCCTGCGGCAGTCGCCGACCGAAGACGCCATTTCCTACGGCCGTACCGAGTCCGACTGGGCGCACCACCGCGACCTGCTCGAATTGTTGGTCGCCTACGCGAAAGAAACGCCGGACGAGCCCGACCCCGCTTTTTCCGGAACGCTGTTCTACGCGGGCGTCAATGAGATTTACCGCGACGGGCGCGAGCCGGGCGAAGTGTTGCTGTCAACCCTCTCCGGCTGGATCAGCCGTTTCTCCGTAGAGCAGGTGATCCGCACCGGCAGCGACAAAGCAAAGGAAATTGCCGCCAAGCGCATCCGCACCGAACTGCGCACCGGGGACAGCGAACTGCTGCTTCTGGATGCCGAAGCGTTCCTGTACGCCAAAGAACACGACCTGCTTGAACC